>JBJXHA010000766.1:0-8179 GCA_046160275.1 Bacteroidia bacterium
CCCTGTTAAATCCGTATCCCAACTCATTTTACCTTTTTTGTAATGAGCAAAAGTATTTGCTTTCCCTAATAAGGTCAAGGTATTTACCCCGCCTGCCGAAAAATAATTCGAAATCCCTGCAAATGCACCAGTTCCACTAAAATCAGCAGCATATTTCCATGTTTTAGGAGCATCTTGTGCCATGCTTGCACTTACACCTGCTGTCATCAAAAGTGCGAATAAAATTTTCTTCATAAAAGTGAACGTTATTAAAATTAAGTAATAAATACATTTTCTGTCTCACATTTGAGGCAGAAAATATTGCAATATTATTTTAAAATATGAAATTATACAAGTTTTTAAACACACATTTTTTTTATTTATACTTCAATCTTAACAAATCGACTGAATATCAATAAATTACCCCTATTTCTGATTAATCATAGCATAGAAAATGGACGAGAGCCAAAACAGATTAATTATACCCCTATCTGTTAATAAAGATGCTTAGTTTAAATATTTATTGTTAAGATGCGATAGGAAAAGTGAAGTCACGAGTAAATTTAATTTTTCTTACAGAAATAGCTGAAACTAAAAAAGAAATGACATCTTTTGCAAAATGCCATTTCTTTATACAGATTTATTTTTATTATTTTACACATCAAACTTAATCCCCTGTGCCAAAGGCAAAGCATCTGACCAGTTGATAGTGTTTGTTTGGCGGCGCATATAGACTTTCCAAGCATCAGAGCCAGATTCGCGCCCACCGCCTGTTTCTTTTTCGCCTCCAAAAGCACCTCCGATTTCCGCGCCTGATGTACCAATATTTACATTGGCAATCCCACAATCAGAACCCAAATGCGAAAGGAAGTATTCGGCTTCTTTCATATTTTCAGTGAAAATAGAAGAGGACAAACCTTGTGGAACTGCATTGTTGAGGGCTACCGCCTCCGCAAGTGTATCATATTTCATCAAATACAAAATAGGCGCGAAAGTTTCGTGCTGTACGGTTTCATAACGATTTTCAGCTTCCACCAAAGCAGGAACTACATAAGTGCCTGTTTCATAGCCTTCTCCGCTTAAAATTTCGCCACCAAAAACCACTTTTCCGCCTTCTTTTTGCACATTTGTTAAAGATGTTTGCATCATTTCTACTGCGCCTTTGTCAATGAGGGGACCGATTAAAGTTGTATCTGCCAAAGGATGCCCGATTTTTGAACGCAAAGAATCGTAGATTTTCACCAAACGTCCTTTTAAATCTTCATAAATTGAACTATGAATAAACAAACGGCGCGTTGTCGTACAGCGTTGTCCGCAAGTACCTACCGAACCAAAGATAATCGCAGGCAAAGCCAACTTTAAATCAGCATGTTGAGAAACGATGATGGCATTATTTCCACCTAATTCCAACAAAGATTTGCCCATACGATTAGCTACGGTTTCACCTACTGCTTTTCCCATTCTTGTAGAACCTGTAGCCGATACCAAAGGAACATTTTTGTCCTGTGACATTTTCTCCCCAATTTCTCTATCTCCTACGATTACTGCAAAAATACCATCAGGCAAATCATTATTTTTCAATACATTACGGGCAATATTCATACAAGCAATAGCCGTCAATGGTGTTTTTTCGCTAGGTTTCCAAAGGCTAACATTGCCACAAACAGCCGCTAACATTGCATTCCAAGACCAAACCGCCACAGGGAAATTGAAGGCAGAAATTACGCCCACAATACCAAGCGGATGCCATTGCTCATACATTCTATGATGTTTGCGTTCAGAGTGCATGGTCAAGCCATATAATTGACGGGAAAGCCCTACCGCAAAATCGCAAATGTCGATCATTTCTTGTACTTCGCCCAAACCTTCTTGGTAAATTTTGCCCATTTCTAAAGACACCAATTTACCCAAAGGCTCTTTAAATTTGCGCAACTCATCGCCAATTTGACGTACAATTTCGCCGCGCTTGGGTGCAGGCATATCGCGCCAAATTTCATAGGCGGCCAAACATTGTGCAGTTGTCGTTTCATAATCTTCGGCACTTGCATATTGCACGCTTCCCAAGAAAGAGCCGTCAGCCGCAGCAAAAATATCATGGTAAGCACCCGTACTATGCGCAGTATGTTGCCCCAAATGCACGCAAGGGTTTTTTTCCATTAACCCTAATTCCGCCAAAATGTCAGCGTATTTTGTGCTTGTATTTGTCATAATTCAATTATCTGTTATAAGAAAAACGCCACAAAAATACGCAAAAAAGTGCGAACTTTACATATAAAATATAGGTTAAAGTAATAGAAAGTCATCGTATGAATACATTCCAATTCCTGCTCAATCGCTTGTTGTTTCCCCATCGTTCACTTCATTTTGAGGCGTTAAGTAAAGCGATTGCGCGCAAAACGATTTTGATTACGGGCGCAAGTTTCGGAATTGGGGAGGAGTTGGCTTATACCCTAGCGCCTACGGGAGCTACTTTGCTTTTGGTGGCAAGGACAACAGAAAAACTGCTACTTGTGCAGGAAAAAGTGAAACACTTAGGTGGAAATGCTCATATTTATACCTGCGATTTTACAAAAAGGGAAGAAGTCGAAGGTTTTATTAAAGAATTGAAAGACAAAGAGATAGATATTGTTATAAGTAATGCGGGGAAATCTATTCGCCGAAAATTAGCAGATTCTTTAGACCGATTTCACGATTTTTCGCGCACAATGCACATTAATTATTTAAGCCCTGTGCAAATATTGCTACCTTTGATTCCTGTTTTGGCAAAAAGAAAAGGACATATCTTGCACTTATCTGCGGTAAATGTATTGCTCGCACCCGCACCTTATTGGGCTGCATATCAGGCTTCAAAAGTTGCTTTTGACCAATGGTTTCGATGTACTACACCAGAACTCAATGCAATAGAAATAAGTACTACGGCTGTTTACCTACCCTTAGTGAAAACGCGCATGATAGAACCTACTGTTGCCTATCAAAATATGCCAGCAATGACTACGCAACAAGTAGCAAATTGGGTGTGTAATGCCTTGATAACCAAACCTAAGCGCCTCGCCCCTTGGTGGCTGCATTTGGCAGAGTGGGCATCTGTTATTTTACCAAGCGAGAAATTATTGGCATTTTTGTATTTATCTTCAAAGTAATCATGTATTACCAACTGCTCAAAAAATTATTTCAGTTACATTTTTTTTCTCCCAAAACGCTGTGGTATTTGGGACAAGCCTTACGAAAGACAGGGATAAATTTGTCTGCACTTTTACAATGGCAAGCAAAAATGTCCCCTAAAAAAATAGCGATTAATGAAGAACAGCGCACAATGACTTATGCTGAATGGTGGCAATCAACAATGCAAGTTGCCTATTATTTGCAACATCATCACGGACTTTCCCCGCAAAAAAAAGTAGCACTCATTGGGAAAAATCATGCAGATTTATTGATAGTTTTGTTTGCTTCGGCTCGTTTAGGCGTTGATATTTATTTACTAAGTACGGAACTTTCGGCGCAACAATATGAAGATTTACAGCAAAAACATCAATTTGATGTGCTAATTTATGAACCCTTTTTAGCCGAAAAACTTACTTCTCTTCTTGTTGATAATCAAGGCATTATCCTTTTTTCAGAGATAAGCGAAAAAGCAAAATATAGTATAGATTTTCCTGCTTTACCTGCAATTCAGGGAGGGAAATTGGTGGTTTTAACCAGTGGAACAACGGGTAATTTTAAAACGGCAGCACGAAAACCGCATCTTGGCACTTTTTTATCCCCTTTTTTTGAGCTGATTCTTTCCCTTGATTTACAACTTCATCAATCATTTTATCTTGCTCCGCCTATTTATCATGGATTTGGCTTGGCTGCTGTATTTATGGGGATAGCCTTAGGTGCAAAAATGCAACTGCTGCCTACTTTTGAGGCGGAAACATCACTTGAATTGCTTCAAAAAAATCAAATTGAAATTGCCTTAATTGTGCCACTCATGCTGCATCGTTGGTTAGAAAAAAATCCAGAACTTCCTCATTTGCAAAGCATTATTTCTGGTGGTGCACCCCTAGCTCCTACCCTTATTGAAAAGCTAAGTCAACAATTGCCTGCAAAATTATACAATTTATATGGCACTTCAGAAGCGGGTTTTTGTATGATGGCAAAGTCAAAAGACTTGATTCAAAAGAAAACCACAATTGGTAAAGCCATTTTAGGGGTACAGGCAAAATTGGAAATTCCTTTAGAACATAATGAAAGTAAAATTGGGCAACTTTATATCAGAAGCAAATGGACAATACAAAAAGAGGCTTGGGTAGCAACGGGCGATTTGGCGTATCAAGATGCTGAGGGATTTTATTATTTGGTGGGAAGAACTGATGATATGATTGTTTCGGGAGGCGAAAATGTCTATCCGCAGGAGGTAGAAAATGTATTACTAAACCATGAAGCTGTGGCAGACGCGGCTGTGATTGGGGTAAATGATGCCGCCTTTGGGCAGCGATTACAAGCATTTTTGGTACTAAAAGAAGGAAGCCAAATTACTGAAAAAGAGTTACTTACATGGCTTTCCCAAAAACTAGCGCGTTATCAAATGCCAAGGCAAATCGTCTTTATGACTGCTTTACCTTATAATGCGCTAGGTAAATTAGAGCGGCAAAAGTTGCAAAGCGGCTAAGTAATTGATAATGATTAAAACAATTGATTATCAGTTGCTTATGATGATTAAAAAACCTTACTACTTTTAGTGAATTACTTAAAAGGCTAACGGGTTGCTCACTTTTAAAAAGCGAGTAACCCGTTAACTTTAACCTTATTAAACAAAGATTTAATTCTGACTTGGCGTAGCGTGTAGTTTTTGCAACTGTGGATTAAAAAATACATTCCACGTAAAAAAGCCTAAACTTAGAGAGAAAACAACGAACAAGAAGGGCAAAATATCTATTCCTTGATATTGAAGTTTTCTATCCGTGAAATCGTGCCTATGTAGGTCTGTCATTGCTACTAATATCACAGGTACAAAAGGAATCATTCCTGTTGCAATCGAAATTGCGACCTTTTTCCATTGCAAAAAGCGTTGGGTGTTGCGATTCGAATAACCTAACATGGTAAAACCCACTAAAAATGTCCAAAATAAGGCAAATATCACATTCTCATCTCGAATTCCTAAAAATTCAAATGCAAATACAGTAGTGAAACCCGCAACAATCCAACCCAAAACCACTGTAATACAGGTAATTAAGAACGTTTTCAAACCCACTTTCAAGAATACAAACAATAACATTACAAAAGCAATTACAAAAATGCTTATAATGGCTTTTGCTTCAACTTGTTGGAAGAAGTAATCATCTAACAGAGAATTTCCTGCAACGCGAAAATTAGCACTTAAATCATAGCGATAACTTTGAAAATAATCAGCAGGCAAGCCCTCGTAGTAGTTATTTTTGTATTGTGCTAATATTTCCTTTGCACTTTCGGTAATCGTATTGCTACTCCATTTATGATAACTGTCTATTCCCACTTGAATATCATGCAATGCCTCACTTTCAGATTTATTCCGCATTTTGTCGCTTACTTGTTCCAAATTTAAACAATGCGTTTCAAAAAAATCACGGTTTTTATTATGGTAAGAAACATAAGGCGCTAGGTTTTCGTGAGTACCCATATATTGCGCCAAAAGGTTGATACTATTAATATCTTTTACCAATTCATCTGTTGTAACTTTATGCGAAATTCGGTTTCCTAACCAGTCTGAATACAAAAAAGGAGGCGTGATAAACATGAAACCTGTTAAAAATAACAAACCTTGTGTGCGCAGTTGTTGTAAAAAATTGGTTTGCCCAAATTGATTTTCAACTTTAAACAAAGTCAGTTGATACACCCATACGCCAAAAGCAATCATCAAAGGAATGGCAGAAACCCAAAAATGATATTCGGGGTCGGTCAAATTTTCCAAGCGAATGGGGTAAATAGCAGAAAAAGCACGCAAGAAAACGGTATAAATTCCTAAGAAAAAGGCAACATAATGGATTTTTGTAGCCCAAATGCTAGGATGATGTAGCAAAAGATGTTTGTCTATCTTTTGCATAAATGGCGGATTGAATTTTTGGAATTGACGGAACATATATTTTTTAGTGAAAAGTGAATAATGAAAAGTGAATAAAGTTTTTTCAGACCTGCGTAGGTTTTTCCTGAACCTACGCAGGTCTATAAATGCTAATCTGTTTTATCGCGGAAAAGTTTTAATGTCGAAGTACTTATATCTCTAAAATACTGTATTTCAATACTTTGCTGCGAGATAGCGGCTAATAAATGTGATGATTTCACCTCTATGGGCGTGCGTAATACTTTCTTTTTGCCTGCTTCTTCGATGCGAATATGGGGCAAATGCGCGAGAATTTCCAACATTTCTGTTTTGGAGGCAGGAGTCAGTAATTCAAATAAATTCTCCTTTCTGTCGCTACCAAATTCCTGCATTTTCCCATTATAAAGCAATTCGCCATTTTTGATAAACAAAATATTATCCGAAATGCTCTCAATTTCGTGCAAATGTTGGGAGCTAATCAACACCGACATGGGGTGCTTTTCGCTGCTTGCCAAATAGCGCAAATCTTGAATAAAAAGTTGTTGTGCGTTAATGTCAAGATGCGCAAGCGGCTCATCAATTATCAATAAACGAGGTCGCCAAACGAGGGCTTTTGCCAGTTCAAAACGCAATTTATAACCGCCAGAAATCTCATTCCACGTAGCATTTTCGTATTTACTCAAGCCCAAACGATGAATGATAAAATTCACTTGCTCCTCATTGTCTTTACCCAACAAACCATGCACCGCCGCCGTAAACTGCAAATTCGTTTTAAGCAAACCTGCCCATTTCGTAATATATTGAGGAATATATGCGATTTGGTTTTTAATTGTGTACCAATCCCAACCATTCTGAACAAAATGCGGATACTGTAATTTCCCGCCATCTGCTTCTAAATCGCCCGCAATCATTCGTAGCAAAGTGGTTTTTCCGTTTCCATTTTCGCCCACAATTCCCGTAATTTCACCCGAGTTCATCGTCAAACTCAAAGGAGGCAGGCGAAAAGTATTGCCCGAAGTTACAAAACTTTTATTTAAATTGGTAGCTTGTACTACAATTCTTTCTTGTTCTTTTGTTGCATGCGTTTCTTCTGCTGCTGAAAATTCTTCTATAATATTTTCGTTTTCAATGAGTTGCTTCTCTATTGCTTGCAAAATATGCGCTGCATCTTGTAATAATTCTTCGTATTTTGCCTCATTTACTTGGCTTTTTTCTGTAACCACATACTCATTGTAAGCCACCCGAAGCGCGACTGCATCTAGTTTTAGGTTACGAGGTAAGGAATAATCAATAAACAAATCAAGCAAACGGCGCGTAGCACGGCTTAAATCATGTTCTTCGATGTGTTGCTTTACTTCTTTTAAGCGAAATTTCAGACGATTCATATTTTATAGTGATAAAATGCGCTCCTCACAGTCAAGGGATTATGCAAAAGATTTGGCTGTTTTTACGAGGATAAGAGCAAAAAGTTATGTAATTTCTCTCATAATCTTATATCTTTGTGAAAGTTACGTGATTTTATCTATTTTATCCACTTTTTTAACGAACTTTAACGCAAGATGCAACTACTACAAGATTTCTCCCTTTTTGTCCACAAAAAGGCAAGTTGGCGTAACATTGGCATTGCTACGCTTGTGTGGCTCTTATTTCAAGTGATTTTGGGCTATTTTAAAAGTAAGATTGATGTGAATGTAAGCACGCCTGTTCCTTTGCTAGATTTTGCCTTGGGGCATAGTCCGCAAAGTGTTTATAATACGATTTTGGCAGCCTATAATGAAACGGCTTTGGCAAATTATAAAATGGCAGAAATCGTGGATATGTTTTACCCATTGAGTTACGCAACTTTATTTAGTCTGCTGATTTGCAAGGGTTTCAATAAATTAACTTGGGCTTGCTTGATTCCCTTTATTGCTATTATTTTTGATTATTTAGAGAATATAGGCATTATGATAATGGTCTATGGCTTGCCGAAACAACATTTAGACATCGCACTATTTTACCTCATTTGTTGCCACCTAAAATGGATTTTTGCAGGAATTACGATTATTTTGATGCTGGTAAGTTTGAGCTTGTGGGGCGTAAAAAGCTGGAAAAAGTAAATCCAATATGTCTGTCATCGTGTTGAGGTAGGGGGTTGGGATT
>JBJXHA010000767.1:0-11606 GCA_046160275.1 Bacteroidia bacterium
TCAATTTGAACCTCTGTAACAGACTCACCTGGGCTTGGAACGATAATATCTATTAGCATATCCTTGTAAGTAATGAATAATTAATAGTGAATAATGAAGAATCGTTTAAAATTATGAATTGAGCCAATAGAATCACACAAACTAAATGCCGCGAGTTGTTTATTTATCAGCAAATTATCTAATATACTGAGGCATTGAGTAAGAAAAAAAGACCAATAACATAATGAATGTTGCATTTTTTACGAAAAGCAATCTTCAATTTGCTTTCCGTAAATTCGTTGCGAAGTTAGGTATTTTGCTTGATATTTTATACAAAAATTAGTAGTAGTACAAAAAAAAACAGATTTACCTCACGCGGCAAATCTGTTTACTTCTTTTAATAGACTAACAATCATTTTGTTTCCATTGCTAAGAAATCGTATTTTTCGCGTTTCTCAGCAGGTATATTTTGAACTTTTCTCGTAGTCATGCGAACTTCAAAAAGTGTTTTGCTAAGTTCTTTTACTTCCAATTTAAACACTTCGCCTTTACGAGTAGCTATATATTCTGTTTTGTTTTCAGTTGATTGTGTATTTACCACATTGATTTGATTTGCAGCAAAATAAGCCAATAATTTTTCCGCAGATTGAATTGCTTCTTTACGGTTTTCGTATTTTTTCACCGTTTCGCTTTGATACAACTTTTTCTCATTAAAGGTATAAAAAGTCATACCTGCACTTGATTCTGTCTGAATAAAATTAGCATTTGTTTCTACTTTGTCGCTGCCGATGTTACCTAATACTTGTTCGTAATGATCATTCTCGGTAATAAGGGCGATATCTTGTGCGAAACTAATTGAAACAATAAAAATACAGGTTAATAAAACAACAATCTTTCTCATGATAATTTACAGTGGGTGGTGGTGGTTAATTGATTAATATGTTACAAAGGTAGGGGGGATTTTGAAATTAAAATAATCAAATCAGTCATAAAAAAATGAGCAGGTGTAAGATTTTAAGAAAAGTTGAAAATATGTAATTGACTGGTTATTATGATTTTACATTAAAATACTTTCTTTGACTACCCTAATTTTAGGGAAAAATGGAATAATATCTAACATAAAAATACGATTTTTGTATCAAAAACAGTGCCTACTCATGTAATAAAAAAGCGCGTTTCTTTGCTATTTTAGGGGAGAGAAATACAATAAATTAAATTGCGGGCATTCGAAACAGACATTTTGCTCAATTTCTGCTTTTAGTAAGACAAAAGATGGAAGGTAGTTATTTTCGCCTATTTGCATTTGAGTCATTTAAGAAACTGTTTGAATTCATCAAATTCCCAAGCGTGGACGCTTGGGAATTTTATTTTTGAAGGAGCGTCCACGCTCCTAAGTTCAAAAAAGTGCTATTTCGCCCAAAAGGAAATCAACTATCTTGTTTTTTTTTGGAAAAATGTTTATTCAAACACTTTCTAAGCTATCGCTCTATCGCTCAAATGCATTATATTTAAAAACGGTAGCGGCAAAAATGTTTCAGAGTTTGCTTTGTTTGGTCATTGAGCGCAGCCGAAATGCCAAACGAAGTATGACATTTGTAGGACTACCTTAAAAACTTGACAACTTTTATTTTGGCGATTTTTCTTATTCTGTAATTTTTACAATTTTTTGAGTGAAATGGTTGTCTAGCACAAGATAATAAACCCCTATCGGCAAATGTTGGGTGGAAATCAATTCTTCATTTTTTATTGAATACTCTCCTAATTTCTCTCCCATAACATTATATAATTTAACCCACCTCAACTGATTTGTATTCGTCTGCAAATTGATATTTGTAGTAAAAGGATTGGGAAATGCACGAAATATATTTTCGTTAGCGGGCAAAATAGAGGTAACATTGCAAGTAATTGGGACGATATTAAATTGTTTGATTTGAATTGGGCTTGAAGAAGCTCCTACATTCCAAATGCCCCATTGTAAAACGCCATAACCTTGGTCAAAAACAAGAGTAGTCCCAAAAGTAGAAGCTAAGTTAATTGTTTTGCAATTTCCGTTTGTTTGAATACTTGTTACTGTATAAGTATAGTTTGCATGCGTGCGAAAAGTATCACCTACTGCGAGGGCATAATCAATAACCAGTAGTTCTTGCGTGGAATCAATTGGTAAATAATACACTTTTTGGTTCTGTGTGTCTTCTCTTGTAAATCCGATGAGGTACATCACATTAAAACCATACTGCAATACTTTGTTGTAAAATGTTCCGTTCAGAAGGGTATCGCAATCTATACGATACTCATGAGTAATGCCGCCACCACCACCATTGCCTAGATGATAAAATAATTCCCAATGTTTTCCCTCCTCGACAGTAGGGCAATAATTTTGCGAAAAACTAGGGAGCAAGCAAAGTAAAAAAGAGAGAAAAGCAACTAACTTCATAAGATTAAGTACATTGTAAAACAAATTTTCTGATGTTTTTGCGGGCGGTCATGCTGTAAGCATCTTATCAAACCTAGCTTTAACACAATGTGTGATAAGATATTTACAATATGACAACTAAGAAAAAATGCAACAAAACTTAATTTACAGTGTATTTACACAGGATTAAGCAATTAATTTGCCGCACTCTCCGTATCTTGACTTACGATTTCTGTATCAGGTTCAGAAATAGCAGTTACTTGGGGCTGTATTTTTTCTTCAACAGTCGTCTTTTTATCGTGTTGGTCAAAGAATCGTTTTTGAAAAATCAAAATCGTGAGAATCCCAACAGAAATAGCCGCATCAGCTACATTAAAAACGGGGAACAAAGACATATCAATGCCTCCAAATTTAGGAATCCAAAGCGGTAAGGTTCCTTCCCATACATCAAAATAGAACATATCCACTACGCGCCCATAAAATAATTTATGTGGATAATCAGGTGCATTGAGATGTGTAAACCACATCCCATAAAATACACGATCTATGATATTGCCAATTGCGCCGCCAAAAATAAGCGATATAAACAAAGGTAAAGGCGATTTATGGTCGGCAGCCCGATATAATACAACACCAATTACGGAAACAGCCAAAATAGAAAACAAGGACAAAATCATTTTGCCCGTATCTTGTCCCATTGCACCACCAAAGAGGTTAATCAAATCATCTACCGTAATGCCAAAAGCTGCCCCATCGTTCTCCAAAAAATGTAGTCGAAAGGCAGGGCGGTTTTTCCCTAACAACAAAATGTCCTCCCCGTAGCGCATATTGGTTTTAATCAATATTTTTACGATTTGGTCTATTAAAATAACGCCTGCGGCAATGAGATAATATTGAACTGCTTTTTTCACGGATGATGACAACATTTTAGGTCGCAAAAATAGCGAGAAAATTTAACATTGCTACGGACTTTGAACGGGATTTCTACTTTATTTTGGGAATAGAGAGAAAATAAGAGAGATGAGGGCGTTTTTTTACCACTAACTCCTATTCATCGCTTACGGCTTGCCACCAATCTTTCGCAGGATTAGATTTGGCTGTATTTTCGTATTGTTTCAAGAAATCGGGCAGTTTTTGGTAATACAAAGACCAAATAGGCAACTGTGTTGCTGCCAAATTTGATTGTTTTCCGCGAATAATATTCCCTTGCACAAAATGATGTTTCCCCGAAAGCCAAAACAGACCATACCAAGCTTTTTTATTAGGGATTTCATTGGCAATAAAATTTTGCGCATTACTTTTACCCGTCATAAATACGCCATACAATTCTGCGCGATTGCGAAAAAAGGTATTAAAAGGTCCATTAATTCCATGCGAGTTATCAATGACAATACTTTGCACGATGTTTCCTTCAAATAAATTCAAATAGGGGTAATTTCCATGCAACACAACATCGCCCGCCGCATTTTTCGGCAGTTTTACTTCCGTCCAATAAGGTGAGAGCGAATAATTATATGCAAACACATTGGCATTTGCCCCTGCTTGTACCAACATCGAATGGCGCAGCGTTTGAAATACATTATTTTCTATCAAACATTCATTCGTGGTAAATTGTAGGGCAATCCCATATCC
Organism: Bacteroidia bacterium; assembly: GCA_046160275.1. Taxonomy (GTDB): domain Bacteria; phylum Bacteroidota; class Bacteroidia; order J057; family J057; genus JBJXHA01. Next base: position 4,025 of record JBJXHA010000767.1, read on the forward strand.
TTTTCCTCCATTTCCATAAGAATGAGCATGATGAAAGAAAGAGTTTCGCACAGAAAGATGTGTAGAAAAATCGGCAACCAAATGCGCATAATTGCATTTTTCACTTTCGATATCTTCGACCCAACAATTTGCCGCATATTTAAAGTGAATATTGCTTGTTTTGGTAGTAGTTGGGCGCGTATGTTCCATTTTTAGCGATTTAATGCCGACAAGTTGAACCGCCTGTATTTTTTGAAAGCGACTATTTGTAGTAGTCAAGTAATCCATTCGCAAAGGATTTTTAAGAAAAACAAGATGAGCCGATACTTTTTCCACTTCTACAACCTGTCCCACAGAATGTTCTGCCCATTTTGAGGTGATAAAAGCTGCATCTTCAAAAAAAAGCCGAAGAAAATCCCCTGCTTTAATGCCTTGCGTGTTGCTCACAATGAGCTGTTGTGTACCTTTATAAGCGTGTTCTGTTAAAGTATAAGAGGAGGGTAGTTCATTTCCTTCCACTAAAATCCCATCACTTTCTCCCATAAATCGGAAAGTCGTTTCATCGGGCGAAAGTCCCATAAGAATGAGGTTGCTTCTACAACGAATGGGTTTTTTGAAGCAAAATACACCCGTAGAGAATTGAACTACAAGCGTTTGACGAGGATAGGCAAGCATAAGCCGCTCCCATGCAAGGTCATTGAAACGTTGTCCATCTCCAACAAATCCCCATTTTTCTACCTCAATGATTTTAGCATTTTCAGGAAAAGACACACGATTCCCCACTGATTGCCAATTTGTAAGACGTTCATCGGGTAAAACCTGTCCTAAAAGCGAAAAATGAAGCACAAAAAAGAAAAGAGAACAAAAAAAGGCTGAATATAAATACATGATTTGGGTGAAATCTATCAAAATAAAGAGAAAATGAGACGATCTTCGTGCAATGTATAGGCAAAAATACAAATATTTAAGGCATTTTTTCTTAAAATTGAATCTTTTTAGAAAAAAAATCTCAAAAATTAGGAACAATCGTTATTTTTATCAGACACTTGTAAGTTTTTTGAACAAAAAGAAGTTTTTTTGAGGGAATAATATAGAACTAAATTTTTTTTTGTAGATTTGTGAATAAATTGTAGGTTTTTCCATTTTTTGTAACCTCACATTACTTAAATTGATTGTTAAAATGAAAAAAATTACCTTATCCTTATTCGCTTCCCTGTTTTGTGTTAGTTTGTCCCTACAAGCGCAAGACGAGGAAATTCATCAAACCTTTCTTTATTTTGACGCAGGGAAAATAAACCTTGTAGAAGAGGGTAAATCAGCACTTAATTGCCTCGCGCAAGAGTTTAAAAAGGAAGATACTTTGGAAATAGAAGTATTTGGACATATTGAAAGAGCAAATGAAGGAATTTTAGAGAAAAGAGCCGCTACAATTTCAGAATATCTTCGAAATGAAAAGAGCGTAATGGTGAAAGCATCTCATACGCATGAAGGTCATCCCTATTTGCCAAAAACTGCACAAAACCGTAAATTATTGGTGATGATGCGTAAGACAAATGACAAAGAGGCAAAAGTATTGGTAGCTGACCTCAATAAAAACACGATTGCAGGCACGCAGCCTAATGAAAGTTCTATGAGTTTTACGACAGAGACGGGAGTTCGGGTGCATATTCCTACTGATGCGTTTTCGCCACAAAAAATTAGGGATTTTGATGTGGAGGTGCTCACTTATTTTAATCAATGCGATGTTCCTGACAGCATTACCCTAAAAGATGACGAGGGAAATTGTTTGACAAGTCGCGGTATGGTCTTCATTAATATTTATGACTTGGAAGGGCGTATTGTGAATCCAAGATTAAAAAGTGCGATTCGTGTGCAAGTACCAACCGATAAGCTCGACCAAGATTTGTTTTTGCATGAGGCGCGTAAAAATGCAAAAGGTACATGGATTTGGGAAAAAATGCCGAATGATTTGGTAATTACAGTAGGAACGCGTAATTATTATAATTTTGAGATTACGAAAACGGGAGGATATAGCATTAATAAAGTAGTACCTGCTTATTTGTGTAGTATTGCCGAAACGCATAATTTCCAAAATGGCTATATACTTGAAAATAAGGCATTTTTGAATAGCAACCAAGATGCCGCTATCTATACAACCTATTCTACCTATCCAAGTCCTTTTCAAGTGAAGAAAAAGGGAGAAAATTTGTTAATTGCAGGGCGTTTGGCTGACCCCAAAAATACGTATGTAGTAGGGATCATTATTGAAAAGAAAAAACGTGCTGTTAATCGTAATGATGACGACTTAACGCCTGTGAATTGTAAGGTATATTCTTTGAATAAAAAGCTTTCTGATTTAAAATATGATAAGTCAAAAAGTGTGTACATCATTCAACGAGAGGATTTTGCCTTGAGTACGGAAACGTGCGAGCAACTTCCCACGCCTTGTAATATTCTCCAACTTAAATCGAAACCAAAGAAGGATAAATAAATGGTTTTTCCGCCTACTATGTTATACGATAGGCATAAGCGTTGACGCTCAATGCCTATCGTATTTTTCACTTATCATAAACTCAACCAAAATAAGTACTCGGTAAGCATTAGTTTATGTTAATATTTTCACTAAAAGTATTGATAATAAACAAGTTAATATTATTTTCCATTATCAATCATTAATTATCCATTATTTATCACCTATCTATTATCAACTACTTATGATTATTTATGGCGTTACCGTTTCGGTAGAAAAAGAAATTGCCGAAGAATGGAAAACATGGATGCTTGACAAACATATTCCTGATGTGATGAACACAGGTTTTTTTGAGTCTTTTGCGGTACAAAAAATCATAGACCCTGTCGTTGATCCCTCGATGACGACTTACAACATTCAATATACTTGCGAATCGCTCGAAAAATTGCATACGTATCAAAAAGAACATTCCCCTGCGCTGCAGAAAGAACATAGCGAGCGATATGCAAATCGTTTTGTGGCTTTTCGCGTGATTTTGGAGAAGGTAGGATAAAAAACAGTCTAGTATTTATTTTGTAATTTAGCATTTTAAAATGTTCGGAATACTTTTTAAACCAATTGCGGAACTAACTGACCGCGTAGTATGTGTGGTGTTTGCGGTGGCAGCTACCCAAATTCCTGTGTATATTAATCAATATTTGAATGTACTTTCGGGCGCGATGACGGAGGCGCAACGCAATTATGATGATTTGGAAAAGCGGGCGGCGGAGTTAAAATTGAGTGTACCTCAATTTGTGGAACATCATTTGAGTTCCCAAGATTCGATATTTCATGCTTCGGGCGAGCATTTTCAAGCAATGATTTTACGCTTGCAAATGTATAAAGAAGCCTTTGAAAAGCTTTCGAATTGCTCGGCAATGGAAAAACCCTTCATTTTTTACCAATATTATGACAGCGTACTAGGTGAAGCCGTTCAGTTTCAACCGGGTATGCCTTTGAATCAAGAGGGATTTATGTACGCATTAGTGGGTGTAGTGATTGCTTTAATGGCAATGATGTCCATTCGCAGTACTTTTTCGAGTAAAAAAGAAATCGTTACAGAACCAGTAAAAGAAAAAACAGAAGTATAAATTGGTGATTGCAAGGAAGTTATTTAATAATTTCCCTGCAAATGTGAATACAAAAAATCAATTAAGTATTTGGTAAGAATTAGTTTATGTTAATATTTTTGATTAAAGTATTGATAATGAATAATTCGTGTTACGCAAATGCGTTAAAGTCGCTGTCATTGCGAGCAAACGAGGGAAAAATTTCGTAGCAAAGCGAAGAAATTTTGACTGAGAGCCGCGAAGCAATGACACCTCTGCGTAACTTGAGTAAATAAGTTAAAATAAATTTTCATTATCAATTATTAATTCTCCATTACTTAGCATCACTTGATTCTGCATTATCTTCTTCCTCCTTATTTTCCGTTTCTACCTCATTATCAGGTGTTTTTTCAGCCTCTTCTTCCGTTTCATCTGAAATTAGAGGTCCTTCTTTTTCCGATGATTCAACAGTTTCTGCTTTTTCTTCTCTTTTTCCTGCCCAAAAAACGAGCGCTAAGGTAAATAGAAAGACGAAAGCCAAAATAATTCGGGCGAAATTGCTGTAATTTCGTTTTGCGCGAAGTTGGATAATTTCGGTTTGGTAGGTTTCGACTTTACTTAAAATATCTTCTGCTTTATATTTTTTGCTGCGTTTGGTGCGGCGAATGGCAGTATCCGTTTCAATGATTTTATCTTGGATTCCTTGATGCGTTAACATTGCAACAATAGATTGGTTATCAAGAGAATAACCTTTTCCTTGGCGAAGAGAATCAACAGCACAACGCCATTCATTTTGAGGAATTGTGTCGTAGGTCATAACCGTATCTTTTCCCACAATTCGCTTACCCGAAGCAATCGCAGTAGGCGGAACTTTGGCGGGGGTGAGCAAACTCCCTAAAAAAACGAGCAATAATAAAATCGGCGTAACAAAACCTAAAATATACTTGAACACAATAGGAATCTTAATTTCTGCGCCTTCATTGATTTCTGCCCAAGCCTTATTCAACCCAAAAATCCAAACAAATAAAATGACTTCTATCAAAGCAAAAACGACTAAGGCAACCGTTCCCGCCCAATAATCAAACTCATCAAATACACCATGTTGAAAATACAAAACCGTAGGCAAGCCCAAAAGCAAGGTAACGCCTCCAAAAAGCAAAGCCGCCCATGTTTTTTTCCAGTCAAAATGGTCTTGTAAAAAGGCAACAACAGGCGTACCCATTGCTAATGAGGAAGTTATACCTGCAAAAAAGAGCAAGGCAAACCAAATAAAGCCAAAAAAGGCTGCCCCAAATTTTCCCCATTGTTGGAACAAAAAAGGCAAAGTTTGAAAGCCTAAACCCAAACCGCCCCCATTTGCTATCAACTTTTGAACCTCTTCTATACCAAAATAACCAATCGAAATCGGAATAATAATGGAACTTCCTAAAACAACTTCCACAAACTCGTTCATCCAACCAGCCGCCATCGCATTGAGCGCAATGTCCTCCTTTTCTTTGAGATAGGAGGCATAACATTGTACCGCACCAGCCCCCAAAGATAAAGTAAAAAAGACTTGTCCTGCTGCAGCCAACCACACTTTTACATTCCAAATCGTAGAAAAATCAGGAGTCCACAAGAAATTTAAGCCTAACATTCCGCTATACAAAGCCCCTTGCTCGCCTTCGCGTAGGGTTACGCCTTTTACTGCTAATACAATTCCGAATAACAACAACAATGTCATACCAATTTTGCCGACCATTTCCACGCCTTTGCTAAGTTCTTTGCTCAAAACCCAAGTGTTCAAGCCTAAACAAACGAGCCATGCGGTAATAGAAATCGTATTGGGTGAGGAGACATATTTCACAAAAAAAGCAGCTATTTCGGATTGTTTTTCAAGTTGGGAAAAACTCCCAAACAAAGAATAAAACATATAAGACAGTGACCACGACTCGACATAACAATAGTAGGAAGCAATTGCGAGGTTGGTAAAAATGCCCAAAGCCCCCAAATATCGCCAAATTTTATACTTAGGTTGCAGCGATTGTAACAAAAAAGGTGCAGTATGATAGCCTTGTTTCCCTCCATATCGCCCGATTGCCCATTCTGTCCAGAGCAAAGGAATCCCCAATAACACAAAGCAAACAAGGTAAGGAATCAAAAAAGCTCCTCCCCCATTTTGAATGGCTTGCATGGGAAAGCGCAAAAAATTACCCAAGCCAACAGCATTTCCAGCCATTGCCAAAATTAACCCAATGCGCGAACCCCAATGTTCTTTATTTTGTATCATACTGTATTATTTTTTTCTTGTATTTTTCTTTGCAGGCTTACGATATTCAGGTATTTCGTTTTCGTACAAAACAAGGTAAGTGTAAATCTCAATGCCTTCTATCATTTCTATCGCTTCGGCTACGGTTTCTTGATGAATTTCTACAAGATGTTCTCCGTAAAAAACAAGGTAAACACCTTTTGTTAAGCCCAAATGTTTGCAATAATAAGCAAGTTGTGTTTTCCCTTTTTTGAACATAGAAACGCCAGAGAACACTTTGCTTTCTATTAGTAATTCCTCTCCGCCAACCTGAATCACCAAATCTGTTTTGCCTAAGGCTGTATTTGCTTCGCGGTAACTTTTCCCCTCCAATTCTTGCAAAACTGCCTGAATATAGGTTTCAAAAGCATAAATCATTGCCGCTTCGGGAATAGATTTGTAAATGGGTTGCTTATTTTCATCAAGTTCGCCTGTTTTTTCTCTAAAAACGCCAAAGCCTCTGCGATTTACATATTCTTTAAATTTTTGGATTAATACCTCAATTTTTAATTTCCCACTTTCAGTAACATATAGCCTTTGATTTACAGCTTCAATGATTCTGTCTTTTTCGCCATTTGTATAAGGATAAAATGCTTTGTAAAGCCGTTTTTTATATAAGGGAACCCAAAATGTTACATTTCTTTCTGCATCTTCTTTCACAATTCCGTTTGTGTGCAGCACTTTAATCGCTTCTCTATCAATATCAAACGGGATTTTCGTTTCTGTAAACAACAAACGCTCAACCAAAGGGCGAAAGTCACTCGCTTTGTTAATAATATTGGCTACGTTTTTATCAATTGCAATATTCAAATACCAATGTTCTACTTCTAAGTAGTGTTCATAATTTAGTTCTTTCGCATCAGAATAGCGCGTAACTAATTGATTAGCAAAGCCATTTACTAATCCTGGTTGCCCTGCCGTAATTTCATAAATTTTCTGTTTTACTTTCTTTTCAAATAATTGTCCCGTTTCTTGTTCGTGCATTTCTAGCAATTCATCGCTTTCTATTTCTGTAAAATAAGGCAAATTCAAATTTTCAGCGATATTAAAAGGACTTGCATTGTCTTGAATTACCCCGACAATATTTGTAACTCCCACTAAAATCACTGACTTTAGCGAATGTTCTGTTCTTGAATGATAGGCATTTCGAATAGAATGAAGAATTGTGCCAAAATATTCAGGATTTACGCCCTCAATTTCATCAATAATAAACACATATTTTTTATCTGTAACTGCTTGAATAATGCGAAAAATACTCGAAATTTCACTTTCTCCATTAAAGTCTATTCCCCAAAATTTAGTCAATTCACTTTTAAGAGCCTTCACAAAACCCGCCAAAGAAGTGTCCTTATAATTTTCGAAATTAACGTGCGCCACCTCATAACCTTGTTTTTCCAAAATCGTGGCTAATTGCCGAAAATAGGTACTTTTTCCCGTTTGGCGCGGTGCCAAAATGGTGAAATAACGGGGTTGCTGCACTAGGTCAATCCCTTGTTGCAGGTAATTGGCTCTACTTATTGTATAATGTTTTTCGAGAATATTAGGACCTGAAGTGTTAAATTGTTTCATTTTTCTGCTTATTTTTTGCAAAGATACACATTTTTAGTTTTGCTTTCAAAGCCCCCAAGCTCCCTTTATTTTTGGTAGTCCTACAAATGTAATGCTAACTAAAACCTGTAGCGGCTGCTTTAGCTGCCGCAAAAGCGCAAAAACGAAGTTTTTGCAAGTTATCGGGCAGCTAAAGCAGCCCGTACAGCA
>JBJXHA010000768.1:0-5945 GCA_046160275.1 Bacteroidia bacterium
GGAAAATATCGCCTACGCATTTATTCAAATGACAAAACAACAGAAAAAATATATGGCGTAGTAAGAATGGAAGCCCGCTTATTTGATAGGTAAAAGCGATATGGAAAATGACCAATTACTCCACGAATTTCGCTATTCTTCCCTTTCTCCTTTGGAAAAATACGAGGTAAAAAAGTGGCATATTCTACTCATCGGGCCTGTTCTGATGCTCCTGTACCTTATTTTTATATCCGTTTGTGTAAAAAATGGAGATGTCTATTTCCTCATGGGAGGGACTGTATTTGCTTGCATCATTTTGGGCGTAGGGGTAGGCATTTTTTTTCCTATTTATCACGATTGGTTAGATAAAAAAAGGGGTAAACAACCCAAGGAAGAGGGCGAAATTACCTTTCATAAGACCTTTCTTTGCGTTTACCCAAGAGAAAAAGCGTCCTTTGAATTACAATATGAGCAGTTAGAAAAATTTACGGTGGAACTCTTTCATCATGAAGAAAGCTTAATTGGGGTTCAACTTTCATGGCAAATTGAAAATCAATCCTTCCAATATTATCCAGAATTAAACTCCGATTTTTTGCTGCGCAAAATGAAGATGGTTTTGAAATATTTGTATGAAAAAAATATGAGCATCAAAGAATATGACAACGAGAGCAAAAAGCCTTATTATTTGTTCGCCCCCCTATCATCTAACACAGCGATTGAGGAAAAATACCAAAAATTGATTGATGAAATTGGTGAAAAAGAAGAAAATTAAGCTAAAAATCGTAATTTTGTCCCTTTATAAAGACTAATTTCCTGATTACGATTTACACCATGCTACAAAAATTTTTAAAGCGTTATTTTCTTCCCATTGCCATTATTGTTGGTTTACTTATTGGTTATCAATTATATAACTGGATTTTTACCAAAGGCGTTAACTTGCCAAATGGCGAGAAAGAATATGAATTTATCATTTCTTCAGGCTGGGATTATACCAAAGTAGGACAAAAATTATTGGAAGCGGGCATTTTAGAAGACCCCAAAGCCTTCGATTTTGTGGCAAAAAAAATGAGCTACCCTGACCATATTAAAGCAGGAAGATATGCGATTGAAGACGGAATGTCGAATCGGGAATTGGTGCAAATGCTGCGAGCAGGCAAGCAAAGTCCTGTGAAATTCACCTTTACCAAAGCACGTACAAAAGGCGAATTGGTAGAAAAAATGAAAGGAAAATTTGAGTTTCCCGAAGAACAAATGTTGGCTTTGTTAAACGATGAAAATTACCTAAAAGAATATGGCTTAACGCCTGAAACAGCACTCGCTTTTTTCATTCCTAATACTTACGAAATTTATTGGAATAGTACGCCCAAAAAGTTTTTTGAGCGCATGAAAAGCGAATACAACCGTTATTGGAATACAAACAGAAACGCCAAGCGAGAAAAGCTGAAACTCACTCGTTTAGAAGTAGTTACGATTGCTTCTATTGTAGAAGAAGAAACCACCAATAACAACGAAAAGTCGCGTATCGCAGGCGTTTATTTGAATCGTGTGAGAGATAAATGGAAATTGGAGGCTGACCCTACGGTAAAATACGCGCTAGGAAACTTTGCCCTTACCCGTGTGCTACAATCCGACATTGCGGCGGCGGCAGCATCTCCTTATAATACTTATACGCAAGAAGGGATTCCTCCTGGTCCGATTTGTACACCTTCTACGACCACAATTGATGCAGTGTTAAACGCTGAAAATCATGAATATATGTTTTTTTGTGCTAATCCTGATATGACACAATCTCACGCTTTTGCAAAAACGTTGTCAGAACACAATCAAAATGCGGCAGCTTATCATCGCGCCTTGACAGAATGGCAAAAAACACACCCGAAAGAAGAACCTAAAAAATAAACTTATTTTCAATCTTATAACCATCACTCTCTTATTTTTATGGAATTTGCAACAAAAACGATTGCTGACTTAAAACTTCAGGCATTAGCTGTTTTGGCGCACTATGGCGGCAAAATGGTCTTAGCTCTTATTTCTCTTTTTATTGGGCTGTGGCTGATTAGCAAAATTGTGTATTGGCTCAATAAGGCAATGGAAAGCGGCAATTTAGACAAAGACATTCGACCCTTTTTTAGTTCTTTGGCAAATGTTTCGCTCAAAGTATTGTTGCTGTTGAGTGTTGCAGGCGTGTTAGGCATCGAAACTACCTCTTTTGCGGCAATTATTGGGGCGGCAGGTCTAGCGATAGGTTTGGCATTACAAGGAAGTCTTTCCAATTTTGCGGGAGGCGTGTTAATTTTGGTATTCAAACCTTTTCGGGTAGGAGATTATGTTACCGCACAAGGTTATTCGGGTTATGTGGAAGGGATTCAAATTTTTAATACGCTATTGAGAACCCGCGATAACAAAACGATTATTTTGCCAAATGGGAAACTTTCGAATGAAGCGATTGTGAATTTTTCTTTGAAAGGAATGTTGAGAATTGATATGTCGTTTAGTTGTGGGATTCAAAATAATTCAGACAAGGTGCGAGCCGCCTTAAAAAAAGCCGTAGATAATTGCCCTACGGCATTAAAAGACAAAGAACACGATATTTTTATCAATAAATTGACTGATAGCAGCATGATTTGGGATGTGCGTGTGTGGGCTTTACCTAATGACGATACCAAAACGAATTATTTTATTCAAGAAGAAGTAAAAAAACAATTTGATTTGGCAGGAATTGAAGGCGCATTAAATGTAGTCATTAATAAACCTTTTTAATTCCTCAAGATATTTTTTTTGGCAATCTAATTTTTTTGCGTAACTTTACTATTAGGTTTTATTTTGCTCAAAAAAAGTAAAAATTCGCGCTAAATAGTAACCTTTCTTATCTTTTTTACGTAAAAATACTATTATTTATAGAGAACTAAGTTTCAATAAATAACAAGTCTTTATATTATTTTTGCGGCATCATGCCGTTTACCTTTAAATTTCAGTTTAGTATGGGTTTTTTTGACAAAATCAAACAGTTTTTTGGCATGGGTACCGTTTCTGTAAAGTTGAACGCTCCCACAACTTTTTTAACAACTGACACGCAACTCAAAGGAAGCGTAACCATTACAGGAAAAAGCGACCAAATTATTGAGTCTGTGGAGATTGAATTGCAAGAAAAATGGTCGAAAGGTAAAGATGACGACAAAGTAGAAAAAGAATTTACTTTGGGTGAAATCAAATTACCTGGCTTTAACATTGCAAAAGACGAAGTAAAAACGGTAGAGTTTAGCCTCCCTTTTGAATTGGTAAAATCTCAAAATGACAAAATGAAAGACCAAGGGGGAATTGTAGGAGGCTTGGGCAAATTTGGTTCTTTCCTTGACAGCGAAAAATCAGAATATACCTTGATTGCAACTGTTGATGTAAAAGGTGCTACTTTTGACCCCAACGATTTGCAAACGATGAAAAAAGTAGAAGCTCCCAAAGCCTAAGTTTTTTCTGATTATACCAAAATGGCGCAAAGCATTATGTTTTGCGCCATTTTGTATTTCTACTACAAATGAGAAGTTATTTCTGCTACATAAATATTGTTAGCCACCTTCGCCACTTTCGGGTCATCACTTTTACAAGTTACATCTCCTGATAAGCCGTCAGGCATGTTGTCTCCTTTATATCCCAACCTAAAACTAAGCCCAGTGCTTTCTAATTTCCCTTTTTTCAAATCATTTATATAGCCACCATAGTCCCAGCCAAAGCCGCTGAACGCAATAGGTTTAGCATTTAATTTCACAAATTCATTCAAATTCATGCCTGCTTTCAAGCCTTCTGCGGTATGCCATTGCCCTTTATTTCCTGAGACAATCACGAAAGAAATCACCTTTCCCTTTTTACCTTCTTCCCAAAAAACTTCTAACTCATCGGCTTTTCCTTTAAAAACTGTAACCCCTTGAAAAGGAGGCACATCGGCATTTACATAAAGTTCTTTTTCTTGAGTAAGGTTGTTTTTACCAAACAATTTTTCCAAATCGGCTTGGGTCGTTTTCTTGGTAATACCGCCCACACTTGTTTTTGTTACCAACCAAACGTCTTTATTGGCATCAGCCGCGCTTGTTCCTTCGGCAGCAACTGCCCCCGCAAACGCCCAACCTTTTACGCCATTTGCGGCTGTAACTTCATAAAAAACATCTGTTAACTTTTGTCCGCGCAAATCTACCGTTACTTTTTCGGTAGAAACATTGCCCGTTCCTGTCATTTTATCGCCTTGTTTTAAGGTTGCCAACACTTTGCCATCAAGTTTTGGCGTTTCACGCAGGCGCAAATCATTAACAACAGCCACATAAGAGGTAATTACAGGCGCAGGCTTTGCAACTGCGGAATCTACTTTGGGCGCAGCGGCTTCTGCTGTTGTTTCGGCAGCAGTTGTTTCTGCTGTTGTTTCGGCAGCAGTTGTTTCTGCTGCTTTTTCGCTTCCCTTTTGACACGCAACAAGTGCTAGAAGCATAAATAAGGTAATGGTAATATTCTTCATAAAAAATGAGTTTGATAAATGATACACCTCTTGTATCGTGGGTAAAAGTAATCATTGTGTTTGGGAAATGCAAAAAGGGAAATCAATTTGTAGGAAGTTTATCAAGAAAGAAAATTTCAATCTTCCTACTTTTTAGCAAGCGGAATAAACCGTTAGCGCGTTATTTTTTTACACCTTAGCCCACGTTTTGCTTCTTTTTTTCGTAATAGCGAGGTTAGGGTATTTTTCTACTAGAAAAACTAAATTAAACCACTAACCGTTATGGTTGTCTATTATTATATTACAAACCTCTCATTATGAAGCATCTTTTACAGATAATCTTGTTCTTTTTGTTGATTTTTTCTTTCCCAAAAATGTACGCAACTCACTTTATGGGAGCAGATATTTCATACAAATATATAAGTGGAAACACGTATCAATTAAAAGTTCAATATTATCGAAATTGCGGAGACCCAGGTGGCGGAAATGCGAGTAATGCTCCTAATACCGCAACGATTAGCATTAAATCGGCATCTTGTAATATTTCGACCTCTATTTCTGTGACGCGTCAACTTGACCAAGAAGTATCAGCAGTTTGTGCTGCACAATTGAATAACACGACTTGTGGCAATGGGAATAACTCTTTGCCTGGTGTTACGCGCTATATTTATTCAGGAAATTATACTTTACCCCAAAATTGTAGTGATTGGGTATTTAGTTTTCAAAGTGGAAATAGGAACAATTCAATTAGTACCATCCTAAATCCAGGGCAAGATTCTATTTATGTAGAAGCCAAACTCAATAGCATTGCGGCACCTGGCAATAGTTCGCCTACATTTTCCTCTCTACCTGTGCCTTATTTTTGCCCTAGTCAAGCAGTGAGCTATAATCATGGTGCTTCAGATTTGAATGGGGATTCGCTGGTTTATGCCATTATTGACCCTCAACACAATGCAACTACGCCTGTTACTTTTCTTACAACGCCAATTGCTTATAGCAGCACTTATCCTGTTGCCACCATTCCCGCTAATACCTTTAATTTTAGTACGACCACAGGGCAAATGAGTTTTGTACCAGCCCAAATTCAGCAAGGGGTAACAGCAATTCGAGTAGATGAGTATAGAAATGGTGTATTGATAGGCTCAGTAGTACGCGATATTCAGTTGATGGTTATTAATTGTCAAGGAAATGTTGCTCCTGTGATTTCTGCGCCAAGTATCCCTACAGGGGCAAATGTCATTGGTCCCAATAGTTATCGCGTATGTGTAGGCAGCACTTTGCAATTTTCGATTACTGCTTCAGATGCAAACACAGGGACAATTATTGGAATGACCTCTACGGCTTCCGCTAATTTACCAGGTGCTGTCTTTACTACCACAGGCACTAACCCCAAAACAGGCATTTTGACTTGGAGTCCTTCTGCAAATGATGTGGGAAATAAGACCTTTACCATTACGATTACAGATAATGCCTGCCCTATTCCTAT
>JBJXHA010000769.1:0-3289 GCA_046160275.1 Bacteroidia bacterium
TTAAGCCTGCTTTAAACGCCTCTTGAAAACCTAAATCTTTCATGTCGTCCAAGAATTTCACCGTTTTTACCATTCCAGCACGGCGGAAAATATCCCCGATGATAGAACGTAAGGCTTTTTTAGACAACAAGGTATTTACGAAAGGAACTTCTTCAGGAACGATTTTATTCAAGATAACGCGTCCAACGGTAGTTTCTTGAATATAAGTAGCAGGTTGTCCTGTCCTATCATCAATCATTACCTTTCCAGTAAGGTCATCTTTTTTCGGTAAACGAATTTTGATTTTTGCGTGTTTTGCCACTCTTCCTTCATTAAAGGCGATTTCCATGTCCTCTACATTCGCAAAAGTCATGTTTTCTCCTAATTGATTCGGGCGGAATTTTGTGAGGTAGTAAACCCCCAAAATCATGTCCTGAGAAGGAAGGGTAATTGGCGCACCACTCGCGGGGTGAAGGATGTTGTGGCTTGCAAGCATCAATACTAATGCCTCTAAACAAGCCTCATTGCTCAACGGAACGTGAACCGCCATCTGGTCACCGTCAAAATCGGCGTTGAAACCTGTACACACAAGTGGATGCAACTGAATCGCTTTCCCTTCTACCATTTTTGGCAAAAAGGCTTGAATCCCCAATCTATGAAGGGTAGGGGCGCGGTTGAGTAACACAGGGTGTCCTTTCAACACATTTTCCAAAATATCCCAAATCATCGGGTCGCGTTTGTCGACCAATTTTTTGGCACTTTTTACGGTTTTTACGTGTCCCCTTTCAATCAACTTACGAATGACGAAAGGTTTGAACAATTCCGCAGCCATGTCCTTAGGTAAACCGCACTCGTGAAGTTTCAATTTAGGACCAACTACTATAACAGAACGACCTGAATAATCCACACGTTTCCCCAACAAGTTTTGACGGAAACGACCTTGCTTTCCTTTCAACATGTCAGAAAGTGATTTCAAGGCGCGGTTAGAGTCAGTACGAACTGCATTTACTTTACGGGTGTTATCAAATAATGAATCTACAGCCTCTTGCAACATACGTTTTTCATTACGCAAAATCACTTCAGGAGCTTTGATTTCAATCAAGCGTTTTAAGCGATAATTACGAATGATTACGCGGCGATACAAGTCGTTCAAGTCAGAAGTCGCAAAACGACCACCTTCAAGGGGAACAAGTGGGCGCAATTCAGGAGGAATAACAGGGACAATGCGCACTACCATCCAGTCGGGGCGGTTTTCGATTTTGCGGTTTGCAGCACGAAAAGCCTCCACGATTTTTAGCCTTTTAAGGGCTTCGTTTTTACGTTGTTGAGATGTTTCTTTCAACGCTTTGCGGCGCAAATCATAAGAAAGGTTGTCCAAATCTACCGCTTTCAACAATTCTTCGATTGCCTCAGCCCCCATTTTTGCGATGAATTTGTTGGGGTCTTCGTGGGGAAGCAGTTGATTGTCCTTTGGAAGTGACTCCAATTTGCTTAGGTATTCTTCTTCAGAAAGGTAATCCATTTTTTGAACTTCCCCTTCCAAAATACCTGCTTGCACTACGACATAACGCTCGTAATACACCAATTGCTCCAATTTCTTTTGGCTAAGTCCTAACAAATAGCCGATTTTACTTGGTAAGGTTTTAAAATACCAAATATGCGCCACAGGAACAACCAAATGAATGTGTCCCATGCGTTCGCGGCGTACTTTTTTCTCCGTAACCTCTACCCCACAACGATCACATACGATTCCTTTATAACGGATTCGTTTGTATTTACCACAATGGCACTCGTAATCTTTTACAGGTCCGAAAATACGCTCACAGAAAAGACCGTCTTTCTCGGGCTTGTAGGTACGATAGTTGATGGTTTCTGGCTTAAGCACCTCTCCAAAAGAGCGATTTAAAATCACCTCTGGCGATGCTAAACTAATCGTGATCCTGCGAAAATCACTGGAGATTTTAGTAGTTTTTGCGATGGATGGTGTCATGCTTTATATGTACGTACAAATTTTTTAGCGATACAAAAGAAATACAAGCAACAATGTTAACGTGAAAAAGTGACAGTGCTTATTTGTAAAAGACTGCCTATCAATTTTTTATGAAATTTTACTTTTTCTAGCTTCCAAATTTTATTCCCTAGATTTCAATTAAGTGCGCAAAAGTAGAGATATTTTCTAGTAAAAACAAATCCTATCGCTATTTTTTTTTGTTTTTTTTTGGGCTACCTTTGCCGCGTTTAAAAGGTGTTTTTATTTTTCAATCATCAATCAAATATCTAATTATGTCTAAAAAGAAAAAAAGCAGTGCGCAAAAGCCTTTACCTGTTTCGGATAAACAACTCATTAAGGAAAGAGCGCGAAAAATGCCGCTTCATGCTTGCTTTGTAAACAAGGGCTGGGAGGATGAAGGGCAGGCTATGATTATCGTTGTGCGCAAAATGGGAAGCGAAAAATATATTGTGGGTGCCTATTTGGTGGACATTTTTTGCTTGGGGCTGAAAGATACCTATTTTCATATTTTACCTGAAGAAAATTTTCAGGAGTTTCAGAAAAATCTTCAACCTTCGCATATTCCAATGGATTTTGCTTTGGCTCAAAACGTCATTTATGGCGCAATTGAGTATGCTGAAGATTTGGGCTTTCAACCTGCGGGTGCATTTCAAACAACCGAATATATCCTAGATGATATTGATGATGTTGAATATCAAGAAGTCCCTTTTGGTAAAGAAGGCAAACCCTTTTACATTCAAAGTTATGATGACCGTAACAGCGCACACATTCTCAAAATGCTAGAGAACAAAGTGGGTGCAGGGAATTTTCATTACTTATTAGCGATAGATAACCCTGATTTCCAAGAAGATGATGAGAGTCAAGCAGAATTTGAAGATTTAATAGATTTTTATAATGAGGAATTTGAAGAAGAAATAGCAGATTTATCGGGAGAGAAAAGAGCTGAACTCCGATTCAATATGACCATTATTGCAACGATGGAATTAATCGAAAGAACTTTGAGAGAGGGTGACGAAGAGCTTTCAGAAGAACATTATGCTTTGGTTGGAGAGGAAATGGGCAGGGATTTTGGTGAGTTTTTAGCGGAAGAAGAAGGGCTTTCGGAGGAAGCGGTCAAAGAAAAAGGACAAGTGATGGCAACGGAAATTGCTAGAAAGGCAGAGAATTTTCATAAAGCCCTGCTTGTTTTGAGAGAAGAAGATGAAAATGCACAATGGCGAGATGTGATAGAGGTATTATTAGACCTAGAGATGGAAACGGGTTTAACAGATGATGCCGAAGAAAATGAGGCTAACTTGG
>JBJXHA010000770.1:0-3458 GCA_046160275.1 Bacteroidia bacterium
ATTCCCATAATACTGGGGTATTGAACTAAGCCGATTTTTTCGCTTGTTTTATTAAATTAATTAAACCAAATATAGGACCGATGCAAAGTAAGGTGTAAAGGTATTGGGGTGCTACGACTTCCGCTAAAAAGCTGATACTCTTTATGCTGATGATTGTGATTGTAAAACCTATGCAGTTGACAAGGGTAAGCGCAGTGCCTTTGGTTTCTGCTGGTGCAAAACGAGCTACTAAGGTCGAAAACAAGGGAGAATCGGCAATGACCATCATTCCCCAAAAAACCAAAAAAGCAATCGTTAAGTTACTTGAATTACTGTAAAGAAAAAAGGGAGATAACAAACAACACAAACAAGAAAGGAATAAGGAAATGGTTGCCAATTTCTTTTCTTGAAAATGCTGGGACAAATAGCCTCCTATGACGCAGGAAATAGATCCCGAAGCGATTATAAAGAAGGAAATCAAGGAAATATTGTTATTTTCAACCTGAAGGTATTCAAAATGGCTTTTTAACATGATGGGTACAAATGCCCAAAAAGTGTATAACTCCCACATGTGCCCAAAATAGCCAAAAGCTGCCGATTTGAAATGTTCATTTTTGAAGCCATCAAACAAGCGTTTAACCTCTAATTTTTGCCCCTTTTTCTTGAAGGGTCCATCGGGTACGTTTAAAATTAACGTAATGCCTCCCAAAAAAGTTAACAAAGAAGTCCCATAAATGACATATTCCCAAGATAAACCTAGCACAAAACGCTTGATAAAATGCGGAAAAGCAGTGCCTAAAACCAATGCGCCCACCAAAAAACCCAATGATTTGCCCAGTCCTTTATCAAAATAATCTGCTGCGATTTTCATTCCCACAGGATAAATGCCCGCAAGAAAAAAGCCGACAACAAATCTGGAAGACATCACTTCTATTATTCCTATTGATGGGAGAATTAAGACCAAATTAAACAGGCAAACCAAAAGGGAGGAAATAAAAAAAACTTTTGAGGGGGAAAAGCGATCTGCGAAAGAGAATATCGCAAAAACGAGCGTACCTATAATAAACCCCAATTGAATGGTGATGGTAGCGTTTGCCAAAAAATGGGAAGAAGCCCCAATGTTAGCCCCAACATTTTCGATGATAGCATTTACCGCAAACCAACTTGAACTGCAAAAAACCTGTGCAAGAACAATGATAGGTAAGATTTTCTTTGAGGTTTTTTCCATTTTATTTATTATAATTTTAGCTTAATCCCCCCATTAATCAAAAAACCATCAAGGGGCGCATAAATGTCCCTAAAAACGGGATTCGTTACCGTTCCTGTATAAATCGTATCAAATCGAGTTTGCCTTGCGTCAAGGAAATTTTCAAAATTGATATAAACCGAAAACTTTTCCCATAACTTTTCAGCCATAAACCCACAAAGCACATATTGCTTTCCTGTTGCGCCGTCACTTAATTTTTGCGGACTAAAATAATAGGCTTCCAAACCGACTTTCCATTTGTCCTCTACTTCATACATTAAAACGGAATTGATGCGATGCTTGGGGGTAAGTAGTGCATTCTTCGAAGTTCCATTTATGTTCAAACGTGCATCTGTGAACGTATAGCCCAAAAACAATTTAAAATCTTCATAGCCGATTTTGATATTGGTTTCAGTTCCTTTTGAATCGATGTATCCTGCCGAATTGCTAAATTGGTGTAATCCACCTGCTTGAGGTTCGAGCAATAAAGGATTATTCAAATAAGTGTAAAAGAAAAGTTGGTTGATACTGAACGTCACTTTTTCGCCAAAGGTGGTTCGATAATTAAAATCAACATTTCCTCCATAACTGCGATCCAATTTGTTACTATTTTTATCAATCGGCAGTACATTTTGATATTGTATGCGCTCACTTTCTTCGGTAAAAATGGTAGGCGTTTTATAGCCAAAACCACCACCAAGTCGTGAAGAAAGTTTGTCGGTTATTTTAAATAATGCCGAAACTCTTGGTAACAAGGCAATTCCATAATCCATCACATAATCGGCTCTCAAGCCTGTTTCAAGGTTCAACCATTCGCTTGCTTTCCACGAATTTTGCGCAAATGCCCCAAAAGTAACTTGATTGTAATTTCTCAAGGGGAAAGAATCTAACTGCTTTTCCTGAAAATGATCCGACCAAAGATTTATCCCTGCCACCCATTCTGTTTTTTCCTGAACATGGGTATAACTTGCTTCGCTGAAGGTAGCATTTTGTATGCCGTCAAAACTATAATTTGGGATATTGATTTTCCTGTTAAAGAAACTCACACTGTTTTTGACATTGAAAAAACTGTTGTCGTTAAATTGATGGTCAAAAGACAATTGTGTGGAAACGCGTTGTGTTTTGTTTTCTTCAAAATAACTGTGAAGGGTATCGCCTTTTCCTTGAATGTAATGCAGGTCGCCCCCAATGCGGTTTTCAAATGCTGTGTTTAATCCTATGTTCAATTTTGTTTTGTCGCTCAAATAAAGAAACAACTTGGGATTGAAAACATAACGCTCAAATTTTGGAATTGCCGTAAGGTCAATATTGGCGGGGTCGTAAGCCCAATTTCTGTTATGTGCGGCAAATATGGTGGTTCCGATTTTATCAAATCGCTGTCCATAAAAAGCGTTAATGTCAAAACCTTTGCCCGAACTTCCGTTCAAATGCAAACCCAATTCTCTTTCCTCTGTCGGTGTTTTGGAAATCAAGTTTACCAATCCTGCGATTGCTCCGCCTCCGTAAAGGGTGGAGGATGAACCTTTAATAATTTCTACCTGCTTTAAGTCAAGGGGGGGCGTTTGCAAAAGCCCAAGTCCGCTTGCTGCTCCTGCATATAGCGGAAATCCATCTTTCAAAATTTGAGTATATCGCCCGTCAAGCCCTTGAATACGAATAGAAGCATTGGCAGAGGTTGCGGAAGTTTGCTGCGTTTGTATGCCTGTACTTTCGCTCAAAAGTATTCTGATGTCTCCTGACCTCATATTTGATTTTTCTGCTAATTCTTCCCCTGCAATAAATTCAATTCTTGTCGGAATGTCCTTTATCGTTCGGGAGCTTCGGGTAGAGGAAACAAGGATTTCGTCTAACTCATCTGCTTCTGATTCCAGAAAAATCGCTATCAAGTCTGAATTTTTCAACGGAAACTCAAATTCCTCTTTTCTAGTTTCATAGCCTATGTAGCGAAATTCAATGACCTGCTTTCCATTAGGAATATTAGTTAAGTTTATCAGCCCATCAGCATCTGAGTTTGTTCCTATTTCCGTTTCTGATAAAATAGCAGCCACTCCCATGAGAGGTTCTTTGGTTTCGCTGTCTTTGATGACTGCTTTAAGTATATTCTGTCCGAATACGTTATTATATATATTGAATGCCGCGATTAGCAGCAAAATGATGTTAAATTTCATGGAATAATGATTAATGTTTGAAAAATAATACGCTTTCGATTGGAGTAAGTAATACAAATACGCCT
>JBJXHA010000771.1:0-3209 GCA_046160275.1 Bacteroidia bacterium
GGCAGCTAAAGCAGCCCGTACAGCATTACATTTTTACCTCTACCAATGCGGGAAATAGGGAAGGAGTGTATAGATATGATGGTATAAAATTAGCTTATTTAGCCTTTCCCAAACCTGAAAAGGTTAATCCTGATAACCTTTATGCCGTAACGGGTTTTTCAAAAGGGAAAAATGGTATGCTTTGGATTGCGACTTATGCTGGGATTTTTGGATATAATGGTAGTCAGTTCAATATTAGCCTTAATGATGAAACTTTAGGGCTAAAAAAAGAAACAGGTGGGCTTCATGTTAGAAGTATTCTCGAAGATTCAAAAGGCAGACTATGGATAGGGAATAATGGAATTGGGGTGTTATTAAAAGAGAACAACACAATCCTTAATTTTTCTGAAAAGCATAAACTAATTCATCCTACAAGTTCAAGAAGAGGAGATAAATCACAACCTGGCACACTTGAACACGTTTTTGCAATGGAGGAAGATGGCGATGGAAATATTTGGTTTGGAGATAGAGATACAGGACTTTGGAAATATGATGGTAAAACCATGACCAATTATACCCAAAAAGAAGGGCTAAGCCATGATTTTGTCCATACCATTTACAAAGATAATAAGAATGAATTGTGGGTTGGGCTGGCAGATGGAAATATATTCAAATTCAATGGAAAAGCTTTTGATAAACAATTTTAGATTCTGTATTTTTGGTATAAAACCCCTAAAAAAACGGGTAGTCCTTCAAATGTAATGCTAACTAAAACCTGTAGCGGCTGCTTTAGCGGCCGCAAAAGCGCAAAAACGAAGTTTTTGCAAGTTATCGGGCCGCGAAAGCAGCCCGTACAGCAGTACATTTATGCCACTACCAAAAAACGTTGTTCAGTATAGATCATTTAGATGATCTATACTGAACAACCTACCTTTTATAAAAAACGCGCCTAATCTGCCAATAACAAATCGATGGTTCTTCTTTGCAAATCGGTGCGGTGAACTTGTACTTTGATGGTGTCGCCCATTCTGAATACTCTGCCTGAATGTGCGCCTGAAAACATCAAACGTTTTTCGTCATATTGATAAAAGTCGTCTTGCACTGTCCAAATCGGTACCATGCCTTCGCAAAGCGTTTCTTTGATTTGCACGTAAAATCCGTTTTCTCTCACACCAGAAATTACCCCATCGAACACTTTGCCGATTTGCATTTCCATAAATTCAACTTGTTTGTATTTAATAGAAGCGCGTTCTGCTTCGGCAGCTTGGCGTTCTCTTTTAGAGCAATATTCACATTCTACTTCTAGTCGTTCGCGGCTTGTGGCAAAATCTTTGTCCAAATATTGCGTCAATAAACGATGCAGCATCACGTCTGGATAACGGCGAATAGGGCTAGTAAAATGCGAATAAAATTCAAAGCCCAAGCCAAAATGCCCAATGTTGTGCGTAGAATACACCGCTTTTGCCATTGCACGAATCGCAACCGCTTCAATTACCTGTTTTTCAGGTCTCCCTTCCACACTTTTCATCAATTCGGCAAGTGCTTCAGCTGGATTTCTGTTATCAGCAAGGTTGATATTGAGGTTAAAATGCTGAATAAATGCCTGCAAATCAGCGAGTTTCTCCGTAGTTGGGCGATCATGAATACGATACACCGAAACCAATGGCGGGTTATCGAAAATTTTGGCAATAAACGTAGCCACTTCTTTGTTTGCCAACAGCATATAGTCCTCAATCAATTTATGGGCATCTTTTCTTTCCTTCACATATACGCGAATCGGTTTGTCATTCTTATCTAATTCAAAACGAACTTCTTCCGTATCAAAATCAATGCTACCTGTGCCAAAACGCTGCGCCCGCAATTTTAAAGCAATCTCATTCAAAATGCGCAATTCCGTTTGAAACGGAGCATCTTTTATCCCTTCTAATACCTCTTGCGCTCCTTCATAGGTAAAACGATGATCAGAATGGATAACGGTGCGCCCAAACCATCTTGACAATACCGTTCCTTCCTTATCTAGCTCAAAAACAGCCGAATAAGTCAATTTGTCTTCATTCGGGCGAAGACTGCACAGGAAGTTAGAAAGCCTTTCTGGAAGCATTGGCACAGTTCTGTCCACCAAATAAACAGAAGTTGCACGCTCAAACGCCTCTTTGTCCAAAATTGTCCCTTGTTTGAGATAATGCGTAACATCGGCAATGTGAACGCCAATTTCAAAATTTCCGTTTTCTAAGGCTTGAAATGAAATGGCATCATCAAAATCTTTGGCATCAACAGGGTCAATCGTAAAAGTAGTGATAGCGCGAAAATCTCGGCGTTTGGCAATTTCTTTTTCTGAAATTTTATCAGGAATTTGGTTCGCAAAAGCCTCTACCTCTTCAGGAAACTTAGGATTTAAACCAAAATGATACAAAATGGCGTGCATTTCTGTATTATGTTCACCTGCTTTTCCTAAAATTTCTGCAATTTCTACTTCGGGGAAATCTCTGTTCCAGCTAATGATTTTTAGCAAGACCTTGTCCCCGACTTTCGCACCATTAAGCATATTTTTAAAGAGCGAAAACTCAAGGCGCATCGTTTGGTCATCGGGGATAAAATGATAATAGCCTCGAATATCGCGCTCGATTGTTCCTACAAATTGATTGCGTTTGCGATGAATAATTTCTAGCACTTCTCCCGTTACGCGCTCGCTTTTTTTGTCGCGCAATTCCAAAATTCGGATTCTTACGGTGTCGCCATTCATCGCTGATTTTAGGTTACGAGAAGGGATAAATACATCGTAGCCTTTTTCTTTGTCAGGCACAAAGCCCAATCCGCCGCGTGTTATTTCGATTTCGCCTGTAATTTCTTTAAAAATGCCTGCAATTTGATACTTGCTTTTACCTACAAATGACGCTTTTCCTTCGCGGGTGAGGTCATCTAAAATAGAACGCACTTTGTTCATTCCAATCTCACGAAACAATGCTGTTTGAACAGCTACTTCTTTTACATTAAAGGATAAATTTGGGTTAATTCCAAGAAAACTGAGTATAATTTTCCGATAATTTCGCCCCTCATTCCTATCGGCACGTTTTTTGTCCTTTACTCTCTTGTGTTTTGTCATAATATAACTAATAAGAAAAACTATAAATCTCGCTCTTATCTAACCAATAACTGCGAGATTTGTTTTGTACGGAAATTACTGACAAAAGTTTAGGTCTTTGTCAAACAGAAAGCGTGGGCATTTATGC
>JBJXHA010000772.1:0-6927 GCA_046160275.1 Bacteroidia bacterium
GACCTGCTGGAATTGTTGCCACAGTTCCAAAATTATTTAGGCGCGTTTGGGTAGAATCTAGTTTAAACTTAAAAATTAATTTCGCCCCCGTAGGATTTGGCTCTGGATCAATAGGCGTTCTGTCGCAAGCCGAAAAAATCCCCAAAAAAGAAGCAAGCAGCATGAAGAAAACTGTTTTTTGCATAAAGAAATAATGAAAAATGAAAATTCTCTAGAATTAACAGACCTACATAGGTTTTTCCTAAACCTATGTAGGTCTTTAATGTGCCACAAAATTAAGGTTATTCCCTCAATTTTCCCATACATTCATTCCTTTTTAAACTCCAAACAAATCGTAATTTTGGCACCTTATTTACATTAAACGAATTTATGCGAAATTTTATTCTATTCACTACACCTGTGCTTGCCATGTCCCTTCTACTAAGTTGTGGAAACAAGGACAAGCAAGAGACAACCGCATCAAAAGATATTTTTGATAAAACTTATATGGACTCAACGGTTGCAGCAGGCGAGGATTTTTACTTACACAGTGTAGGTAATTGGTTGAAAAGCAACCCTGTACCAGCTTCAGAAGAAGAGTGGGGTAGTTTTCAGGTTTTGGCAAAAGAGAACAAACAACTGCTAAGAAGCATTTTGGAAGAAGCCGCTAAGTCAAAAGCTGCAAAAGGTTCAAATGCCCAAAAAATTGGCGATTTTTATGCGATGGGCATGGATTCTGTCAAATTAAATCAAGAAAAAGCGACTCCTCTAAAGCCCTATTTAGACAAAATTGCTGCGGCAAAAGATAAGGCAGAATTGCTAAAACTCGCAGGAGAATGGCAAGCTACGGGCGTGGGAACGCTGTTTGGCTTGTATGCCGACCAAGATTTAAAAAACAGTACGAAAGTTGTGCCTTATTTGTTTGTAGGCGGAACGACTTTACCTGAAAAAGATTATTACGTGAGCCAAGAGGCTTCTATGAAGGAAATTCGTGAAAAATACAAGTTGTATGCAGCAAAACTGTTGGAATTAATGGGAAATTCTGCCGAAAATGCAAAAAAATCAGCAGAAACGATTCTTCGTATTGAAACACAACTTGCTGAATCTCAAATGAAAAGAGAGGAGCAACGCAACCCTTATGCGACTTATCACCCGATGGGCTATGTGGATTTGGATAAAAAATCGCCAAACATGGGCTGGAAAGCCTTGTTAACAACGGCGGGTTTAGCTGCAAAAGATTCAATTGTGGTAACACAACCTAAATATTTTGAGCGTTTGAGCAAAACTTGGCAAACTGAATCTTTGGAAGATTGGAAAACCATGATGACTTGGTATTTGCTTGCTGATGCTGCTAATTTGTTGAGTGATGATTTTATAAAAGCAGATTTCGAATTTAATAGCACAGTGTTAAGCGGTATTAAGGAAAATAAACCGCGTTGGGAGCGTGTAATGAAAAGTGTGAATAGATTGATGGGCGAAGCGGTAGGGCAGTTGTATGTAGAAAAAGCTTTTAAGCCTGAAGCAAAAGAACGCATGAACAAAATGGTGGCGAGTTTGCAGGCTGTTTTCAAAGAAAGAATCCAAAATTTGGACTGGATGAGTGCCGAAACCAAAACCAAAGCGATTCAAAAACTCGAAAAATTCTTGGTAAAAGTGGGTTATCCTGACAAATGGAGAGATTATTCAGCATTGGACATTCAAAAAGATTCTTATATGGCGAATATTTTCCGTGCAAGAGGTTTTGAGCATAAACGCAGAATGGACAAAATTGGCAAACCTGTGGATAGAATGGAATGGGGCATGAGTCCACAAACCATTAACGCTTATTATAATCCTTCTTTGAATGAAATTGTGTTTCCTGCTGCCATTTTACAACCGCCTTTCTTTGATTTGAATGCTGATGATGCCATGATTTATGGAGGAATTGGAGCGGTAATTGGGCATGAAATGACACATGGTTTTGATGATGAAGGGCGAAAATTTGATGCGGAAGGAAATTTGAAAAATTGGTGGACAGCCGAAGATAGTTCGAAATTTGAGGCAAAAGCAAACATGGTAAAAACGCAATTCGATAATTACAAAGTGTTAGGCAATATTTCGGTAAATGGGAAATTAACTTTAGGCGAAAACCTTGCGGATTTAGGTGGTTTGATGATAGCCTTAGATGCTTTTAAACGTACAGAGCAAGGCAAAAAGAACGAAAAAATTGCAGGTATGACCGCAGAGCAGCGTTTCTTTTGGGCATGGGCAAATGTGTGGAAAAGTAATGTAACCGATGAATCTATGAAGTTACAAATCAAAACTGACCCACATTCGCCTAACGAATGGCGCGTAAGAGGTCCCCTTTCCAATATCGCAGAATTTTACTCGGCTTTTGGCATTAAAGAGGGTGATAAAATGAGCCGCCCCGCAGCCGACAGGGTAAAAGTTTGGTAATAAATTGATTATAAATTAGTTATAAAGGGATAGCAGTTTACATAAAATTGCTATCCCTTTTTTTTAAACAAAAACACCCTGAAAATGTTCTTTATAAGTATGAGTGATAAAAAACAAAGAAGCTAATTTATACATAAAAATCTAATTATCAATCACTTATATTTATTATTCACTATTCATTTTAACTATTCACTACTTAAATAAGTCCTTTTTTTATGTTTATTCAAGCTAAAACAGAAGCAGGCGATTATCTTGACCGCCTTGCGCATGATGCAAAGCCGCTTTGGGGCAATATGAACGCGCAACAAATGGTAGAGCATTTGTTGTTTGTATTGGAAGTTGTTACCGTTCCGAAAGAGATGGGGGAAATCCTTACGCCTGCAGAAAAAATTCCGCGTGTGCAGGCTTTTTTGATGAGCGATAAACCGATGCCGCGCGATTTTCAAGCCCCAGCTATCGCAAATGAGGCAATTGCACAAACACGCTTTCCCGATTTTGAAACGGCAAAAATTGCCTTAAAAGAAGGGATTAACGCTTTTTTTTCCTATTTCGAAGCAAATCCTGATGCCATTCATGCTCATCTTGTGTTTGGGCATTGCAACGCAGCCCAATGGGAAATGCTTCAAAATAAGCATTTTACACACCATTTCACACAATTTGGTTTGCTTCCCACAGAATAAAATGAGATTTTTTTGCAAAAAAACTTGCAAAATCCATAAAAAAGTAGTTATTTCGCACCGTTATTTTTATAACAAATGGTTCCGTAGCTCAGTTGGATAGAGCAACTGCCTTCTAAGCAGTAGGTCTTTGGTTCGAATCCAAACGGAATCACAAACAAAAAATGCCGCAAAATGCGGCATTTTTTGTTTTATGATATAAGTATTCGACAGAAATTAGTTTATGTTGTTTTTTACAACAAAAGGATAATTATCAATACTTTATATTTGTTTACTGATAACTGTTAATTGTTAACTGGCACTTACTACACATCCTTCATACTCAACTGAATCCGTTTGCGGCTTACATCAACATCCGTAATTTTTACTTGTACTTTTTGATGTACTTTTACCACTTCGGAAGGGTGTTTGATGTATTTATTTGCCATTTGCGAAAGGTGAACTAAGCCATCTTGATGCACGCCAACATCCACAAATGCCCCAAAATCGGTGATGTTCGTAACGATTCCATTGAGAATCATGCCTTCGCGCAGGTCGGTAATTTCATTGATACCTTCGGTAAAAGAAAATAACTCAAATTTTTCACGAGGATCGCGCCCAGGTTTGGCAAGCTCTGCCACAATGTCTTTTAAGGTAGGCAAACCCACC
Source organism: Bacteroidia bacterium (assembly GCA_046160275.1). Classification (GTDB taxonomy): domain Bacteria; phylum Bacteroidota; class Bacteroidia; order J057; family J057; genus JBJXHA01. Next base: position 3,741 of record JBJXHA010000772.1, read on the forward strand.
GTAGCCGAAACATATTTTTCGGGTTTTATTTTATTTTGCAAGGCTTTATTTTTCATCAGTTCGACTACCGTAACGCCTGCATCTTTCGCCATTTTTTCTACAATCTCGTAACTTTCAGGATGCACCGCGCTTTCATCTAAAGGATTTTTGCCTCCTCTAATTCGCAAGAAACCTGCACACTGTTCAAAGGCTTTTTCACCTAAGCGCGTTACTTTTTTCAGCTCGTTTCGCGTCTTAAAAGGGCCGTTTGTTTCTCTATAATTGATAATGTTTTGCGCCAAAGCAGGTCCCAAACCTGATACGTAGGTCAACAATTGCTTGCTTGCCGTATTCACTTCCACGCCTACCGCATTTACACAACTCATCACCACATCATCTAGCGATTTTTTCAAGGCACTTTGGTCAACATCATGCTGATATTGCCCCACTCCAATAGATTTTGCATCTAACTTCACCAATTCCGCCAACGGATCCATCAACCTGCGCCCAATCGAAACAGCACCGCGTACCGTTACATCTTTCGCAGGAAACTCCTCTCGCGCCACATCAGAAGCAGAATAAATCGAAGCTCCACTTTCATTCACCATCACCAAAGCAATGCTTTTATCCAACTTCAAATTTTGCAAAAACGTTTCCGTTTCGCGGCTTGCAGTCCCATTTCCAAAAGCAATCGCCTCTATTTTGAAAGTTTCTATCAATTTTAAGATTTTGGTTTTCGCGCCAAGTGTATCATTTTGAGGCGGATTCGGGTAAATCACATCATCATGCAACAATTTTCCTTGCGCATCAAGACACACCAATTTACAACCCGTTCTAAATCCAGGGTCAAGTGCCAATACCCTTTTTTGTCCCAAAGGAGCTGCTAACAACAACTGGCGCAAATTATCGGCAAAAACCCTAATCGCCTCAGCATCAGCCTTATCCTTTGTTAATACGCGAATTTCCGTTTCCATCGAAGGAGAAAGTAAGCGTTTGTAACTGTCTTTTACCGCCGTTTTCACCTGCTCTGCCGCCTCATTTCGCCCTTTTACAAATTGTTTTTCCAATAAATACAAGGCATCTTCCTCTTCAGGCTCCATAATTAAGGTCAAAAAACCCTCATTTTCGCCCCTACGCATCGCCAACAAACGGTGAGAAGGCACTTTAGAAATATTTTCGTCCCATTGAAAATAATCTTGAAATTTTGCCGCTTCCGCCTCTTTTCCCTTCATCACTTTTGCCTTCGCCTTTCCTTTTTGCAAAAACAAAGACCGCATTTTGGTACGTGCCTCCATATTTTCGCTCACCCATTCTGCAATAATGTCACGCGCTCCAGAAAGAGCTTCCTCTGTATTTGCTACCCCTTTTTCCTCACTAATATATTGACTAGCAAGGCTTTCGACTTGCGTATTTTTTTGTTCATAAATGGTGGTGGCAAGCGGCTCTAAGCCTTTTTCTTTGGCAATTGTAGCACGCGTGCGGCGTTTTGGACGATACGGCAAATAAATATCTTCCAACTCCGACAACGTTTGCGCGGCTTCTAGGCTTTGTTTTAATTCATCGGTAAGTAAATTTCGCTCTATCAAAGAACTCAACATAGCCTCCCTGCGCTTATTGAGCTGCTCAAGCTGCTCATTTCTATCCCGAATTTGCGTTAATTGCACCTCATCAAGGCTGCCCGTTACCTCTTTTCGATAACGCGCCATAAAAGGAATCGTAGCACCTTCGGACAACAAGGTCAACACTGCCGTCACTTGACGCTGCGCAATGGACAATTCTTTGGCAATAATTGCAGAAAAATCTAGCATTTTTTATAGAAATAGGTTGTTTTGGCTACAAAGATACGAATTTTGTAGGAAAGAGAAAGCAATTTTAGCAATTTTCATTTCCCAAAACAGCGAAAACGCTAGGGGTTCATAAACGTTAAAATATTCCTTTTGTATTCCCTACCAAAAATACACTAGTTGTAACTCATAAGTAATTTAATGTTCACAACTTAATACACTGTAAATGAAGTTTCATTGCAATTCCACTAGTTGTTATATTGTAAATATCTTATCAAGCATTGTGTTCAAGCTAGATTTGATAAGATATTTACAATATGACCAGCCCGCAAAATATCAAAAAGTTTATTCTACAGGGAAATTAGCAAAGCCAAAACCCTAAATGACGCATATTTATTAAAAGGAAATGTAGGTACAATTTTTAGTCACAAAAAGAAGTGTAGGTGACGTTAATAGTACTCACTCCACTACTGCTAGTAGTTTGGCATTGTGTAGAAGTGGGATAATCCAACAGATTAAAAATAGTGTTCAAATAAGTGGTATATGCACTTGCAGAGGATATACCAAGTGTTTCGATGGTGATTGTACTTTCTAGGATATTGTTGGTAGATAATTCTTCTTGATAGTTAAAAGTAGTCAAACGAGGCATACCTTTGTTATACATTGCCAAATTCCAGTTTTTTTTTGTTCCATACTTATAAGTATAAGAAAAAATTAAACTAGAGTCTGGAGCTATTTGCGTTAAATTCTTTAGATTGTTATTAGCATCATAATCAATCGTTTTACTTTTCATATCTAGGGTTTTCACTCCGTTGGGAAAAGAATAAACTTTAAAATCCGAAATTCGTTGTCCATTTCTAGTATATTCTTCTTCTGAAGTAAGCACATTGGTAGGCGAAAATTCCTTTATATTAACAATATACCCATTTTGATAGGCATATTCATACCGTGCTGTCAACTGTTGGTTCTTGTCATAAACCATTTCCTCTGTGGCTTGAGGGTTTCCATTAGCGTAAACATACCTCCTTTCAAAAGTATAAGTGCCTTGAGAAAGTGCCGCACTATCAGAATAAGTAGATTTCTCCACCTTACCTGCCGCGTTGTAATGAAAAGTTGTGATGGTGTTGTCATAAGAGATAGACTGTAAGCCACAAGTAATTTGATGTTCACAGCTCGCACCCGAAAAACCTTCAGGACATTGGCAAGAACCCTCAACGCAAGTACCTCCATTTTGACAGTCCACCTTGTTACAAGAATTGGTATTACAGCTCGAAAAAACAAAGATACTCGCCCCTACATAAAGCGCAAAAAGAGACTTTTTCATCGTAAAAAAATAATAAATGCGTATAAAACAATTGGTAAAACGAAAACTTGTGCATAATGGTTGTTTGACTCAGGCTTTTGCGCTATTTTTACACCTCAAG
>JBJXHA010000773.1:0-23729 GCA_046160275.1 Bacteroidia bacterium
ATTGATTATCATTGGTTTTATTTTTAATTCAGAAGAATCTACACAACTAACACTTTGAAATAGTTGTTGTGTAGATTCTTCTGAATTTATAAGGCACAGAACACCTAGCATTTGCTTATTTATTTCAAAACATATTCTAAAATGTTAGTTTTTCTCCTCCTTTGCCTTTTTCGCCCGCTTTTTTCCTTCCTCTGAAAGTGCGAAGCTCTCACTTCTTTTTATTACCTTGATATATTCCGTTTTCCGAAAACGCAACGCCGACCAATCTTCGTCAATCGCCACCATTCTTACCCCTTCAAGACTACATTTCCCCACACTTTCCCAACCTGTATCACGGTTAAAATCGCACTTATATTTTTTGGAACTTCCTTTGGGATAACAAAACCACAAAATCGCATCACCTTGCAATTTGGGATAAATTTCTGCTATCGCCTCATCTATTTCGGTCTGTTTTGCTACAAATACGATGGCAAAATGAATTTCACTTTCCGCAGTTATCGTTTTTTCTATATCAACCTGCGTAAACTCCTGCATTTCAGCCAATTCCTCTTCAAAAGAATCAGGCGAATGAAGCACAAAAATAGTTGCTTGACCTTTATAATTTAGTTTTTTGAATAATGCTGTCATATTTAGTTAATAATTGATAAGTAACAGTAAACAATTAACAGTTATCAGTAAACAGCATTAGTTACTTGATAATTAATACTTTATAGAAAAAATGTAACATAAACTAATGATGAACGAATACTTAAGGAAAATTACTATCTATCCATTATCAACTATCCCCTACTTAATGCCTTTTTTTCCCATGTCTTGGGCAATTGCAGGCCTTTTTTTGTTGTTTGAAATGTAAGCAAGCCGAAACACTAACGAAATTAAAACCACTTTCGCTATCCAGAAAATTAACTAAACCTGTTTCTGGTGGATTGATATTCAACTTGTTACCATCAGCTTGTTTCAAATAATAAACGTCATTTTCGAGGGCAATTGAAAAATTAGGCGAGATAAAATAACGCGCTCCTACAAAAGCAGAACCACCATATTGATTGGTATTGAGGCGATATTCGCCATTGCGTAAATTCCTCGCACCTCCCATTAAATCGCCACCTGCATAGAGTTGTAGGCGTTTTAAGTTGAGTTCTTTCTCAAAACCCAGCTTAAATTCGGTGTGCGCTACCGCAGTTGGGGCGTTAGGCGTAAATTCGCATTGTGCATTGCGATAAAAAACGCCAAAACGAAATGCCGTTGATTTATTCAAATGATAGCGATAACGCAAGCCATTAGCAAAGTTAAAATCCAAAGCCTGTTTTGTGGCATAGGTAACATTTGGAATTTTATTTATGGAAAATACCTGAAAATCAATCTCATGTACTTGTGGGCGAAACTTCTGCCCAAAACTTAGGCTTGAAATACAGGCAAATAATATGGTGGCAATTGTGTATTTTTTCATGATTAAATATGTTTTATAGAACCTAGTTAGGTCTATCATTCCCTTGACAAAGATAGGAAATAGTCAAACAAATAACGCTAAAAAATAAAATCTAGTGTGTAACTTTTGTTTGTTTTTCTGGGAAGGTTTTTAGGCAATAGGTGATAAATAATGACATTTCCCGCTTTTTCTTCGAAAAAAAGAACGATATTTGTTTGTCTTTTACATTCAGTTTAAATAACACCTTGTGTATATGAAAAAAGTTTTGTGTCTTAGCTTGTGTATGATGTTTACCGCCTTTGTTTGGGGGCAAAAGTGTAATTACAATGACTTGGTTAAAAGCGCGAAAGCGGCGGAAAAAGAAAAGAGTTATCGCGTTGCTATTAGCCGTTATAAAGAAGCGGCGGCTTGTAGCCCTGATAAAGCGGATATTTTGAAGGGAAAAATTGCGGAATTGCAAGCCATGATACCTGCTGCCCCAGCTACTTCTTCCTCTGAAGCACTTGGGCGGAAGGCAGTTACAAATCCCACTGAAATGAAAACCTTTAAAATGGAGGACAAAAAACCTGAACCACAACCGAAGCCTAAGCCAAAACCCGTTGAACCTGAGCCTGTTGCAGCAGAGGAAACGCCTACCACTCAACCTTCTAACATGAAAGAGTTCAAATTAGAAGCGAAAAAAACGCAACCTGCTGTTGCAAAAACGGAGGCTGAAAATGGCATTTCCCCCGCGCCAGACAATGCTTCGACCGACCAATTACCTGATGAAAATGTAACAGTTGCCCCTACAAAACCTAAAAAGAAAGGCTTTGTAACGGAAACGTATAATAAAAATGAAGATGCTCCTAAGAAAAAGGACAAAAAAGGGGACAAAAATAAGCCACAAGAAAGCCCTGCACCTAGCAATGTGGCAACTACGCAGCCTATAAATCCAGCATCAGCGGAGCAAAAAGGTTCTACGGAAAATATGCCAAGTGCGAGCATTTCTACGAAAAAGACGGAGAAAAAAGAGGAGAAAAAGCTCAAAGAAGAGCCTAAACTTGTAACCCAAACTCCTCAAAATAAGGTAGTTACTCCTGCACCAAGTGAGCAACAAGGTTCTACCGAAAATATGCCAAGCGCGAGTGCTTCTTCCAAAAAGAAAGACAAAAAAGAAGAGAAAAAGCCCAAAGTTGAGCCGAAAAACACAGTGCAAACTACGCCTCAACCTGCCATAACGCCCGCACCTAACGAGCAAAAAGCAAGTACGGACAATGTTCCTGCGCCTGTTGTAGCTAATAATAATACAGCCAAAAATAAAAAAGGTAATGAAAGCAAGCCCAAAGAAAACGCACCCGTTTTGCCCAAAGCTACGATGAAGCCGATGACTCCTGCAAAAGCCTATGATGACGATGTAAACGCAGAACTTCCTTCGATTAGTAAAAACAAAACTGCGTCAAAAACACCTAGTCAACCGACTGAAAAAGAGGCGGTTTATCGGGATACTTTGGCAGTAAAGATGAAGGGAAAATGGGACAATTATCCCGATGGTGTAATTGCAAACCCCACTACAAACGAGCAAAAAGAAGAACCTGTATTAAGTTATGAAGATAGTTTGGAGCGTGTAATGAAAATTGCGCAAAGCCGCCAATTAAAAGACGTTTCTTTTTTCAGTTTGATGCAGGATAAAAATACCTCGCGCGCTTTGCGTTTTGCCCAATATGGCTATGAAGCGGATAAAAATGCGGCGGCAAGAGATACTTTATATGGAATGTTTTTCCGCCCAACATTTACCGAAAAAGCCGATTGGTTGTGCCGTACTTTTGCCCCAAATGCGCTTCCTCAAAATGCGGCACATTATTCGCCCGATGGAAAATATGTGGTTTCAGGTGGGCAGGATAATCAATTACATTTGTGGGAAATGAGTACAGGAAAGCGTTTGAACACCATAAATGCACACGATAGATGGGTGATGTCGGTACGCTTTTCGCCTGATGGTAGTTTTGTCGCAAGTAGCAGTTTGGATAATACCATTAAAATTTGGAATCCGCGCACCTTGCAGCACATTCGCACCTTGACAGGGCATAACGGCTGGGTATATGGTTTGGACTTTTCGCCTGATGGCAATTTATTGGCAAGTGCAAGCCCCGATACGACCATTAAAATTTGGAACGTGCAGACAGGCGAATGTATCAATACTTTTAAAGGGCATAAAGGTTGGGTAATGATGGTGCATTTTTCGCCCGATGGAAAGAAAATTGTTACTGCCAGCCTTGATAATACCTTGAAAATTTGGGACATCGCTACGGGAACTTGCGTGCAATCGCTAAAAGGGCATAATGCTTGGGTGAATTGGGCGGCTTTTTCGCCCGATGGAAAATATGTGGTTAGTGGCGGCGATGACTACAAAGTGAGAATTTGGGATTTAAGTACGGGGCAATATATTCGCAACATGGAAGGACATAATGAGGAGGTTACTTGTGTGGCTTATTCGCCTGATGGAAAATATGTAGTAAGCGGTAGCAAGGATAACACCATAAAAGTATGGGACATAAAAACAGGTTTTTGCACTAAGACTATTTACGGACACAAAGATTTGTTGTTGAGCATTCATTACACAGCCGATGGAAAATACATTTTATCTACGAGCAAAGACAAAACGGTGAAAGCATGGGAAGTGGCTTCTGGAAATCGAGTAAAAACCTTGACTGGACATACGGGTAAAGTTACAGGTGTAGCTTTTTCTCCTGATAATCAATTTGTTGTGAGTGGGGATATGGATAAAAATATCAAGATTTGGGACATCAAAAACCAAACTTGCGTCAAAACTTTGACAGGCGAACATACCGACCAAATTACTTGTATGCAATATTCTCCCGATGGAAAATATGTCTTGAGCAGTAGTTTGGATAAAACCATTAAAATTTGGGACATTGCTACGGGGAAATGTAAAGAAACTTATACAGGGCATAAATATGCGGTATATCAGTTTGTTTATTCTCCTGACAACCAGATGATTGCAAGCGCAAGTGAGGATAAAACGGTTAAAGTTTGGGACACAAAAAAAGGCATTTATCTCAAAAATTTGGAAGGGCATACAGCAGGCGTAATGTCGGTAGCTTTTTCGGCAGATGGAAAATTTTTGGTAAGTGGCAGCCGCGATAAATCAGTGAAATTATGGGATTTAACGACAGGCAAATGTATTCAAACGCTCAAAGGGCACAATGACGCGGTAACAGGCGTAGCGTTTTCGCCTAATGGCGAGCAGATTATTACCGCGAGCAATGACAGGTCTATTCGGATTTGGAATGTCGAAGATTATAGTTGTACGAATACTTTGGCAGGGCATAAAGCGGCGATTACGAACCTCACTTTTTCTAAGGATAACAAATATTTTATGACGAGCAGTAGCGACAATACGATGAAAATTTGGGACGCGCAAAGTTATGACTGTTTGAGAACTTTGGTAGGGCATACAAATTGGGTAACAGCCGCAAGCAGCTCTCCTGATGGACAGTTCTTAGTTACAGGTAGTTATGATGAAACCGTAAAAGTCTGGAATTTCATGCACGTTGATAATTTAGTGCCTTATTTACAAAGTTTGCCGATTGATGATTTGACAAAAGAGGAAAAAGTATTGTATAAGATAAAGTAAATTAGAGGATAAAGAGCAATGAAAGTGAGGGGAGCGTCTATTGATAAAACGCTTTCCTCACTTTTACTAGCAATTCATTCACAAATTCAAGATTCACTTCTTCAGGTAAATCGCTATTTTTATAAAGTGCTTCCAACTTTTCGATTTTTGCTTCGGCTTCGGAAATCAAGCGTTCATATTCATACTCACCTTTGCGAATCGTCAAGAGTTGCTCGCGGTTAGGACGGCGCACGTTAATCCCTTTCCCCTCCCCTATTTCGATTGCCATATCTAACAAACGATGGCAGTGCATCATGTTCTTGCCGTCATAACCTTTTCCTGCTTCCACATTTTCTTGGTAACGTTCAGGATTTCGCTTTTCTACCCAGTCCCAATATTGCTTGTATTCTTTGCAATAAACCGAATAACCATCTTTGTTAAAGGATAAAGTTGCCACAGGAATCTCGCCTTTAGGCACTTCACTTACCAGTATATTATTTGCCGATTCTTTGCGAATAATGCCTTGATAGATAGAAGGTTGTGCATTGTTATAATTTTCTTTGTCCAAAAAAAGCGCATAAGTTTCTCGAAAATGCGGAATTGCCGCCAAACCACAATAGGCTTGAGAAATGCCTTGCTGTGCCAAAAAATCCTCTAAAGGCTGCGAACCGTAGCCATTTTCTTGCAAAACCCAGCAAAAAGCAAGGGGCGTTTTTCTTTCTTTTTCAAAAGATTTGTTCATTTTTTTGTTCAAACCACGCGCTTTCCGAATCTGCTCAACAGCATAGCCGCCAAAAGTGTATTGACATTTTTGGGTGATAAATTTTTCTTTTTCGGCTAAAATTAAGTCAAAAATAGGTGTTTTTTGTAAAATGCAATCCGTAGGTGCGTTCAATAATTCCAAAATATTGGGATTATTAAGGGCAACTAATTCCAAAAAACGCTTAATTTCATAAAAAACGATGTCATTTTTTTCGTCATTTACTTGTACCGTTTCATTCATGCCTAGCAATTCTTTTTCAGGCAAAATAAAAACGCCTCGAATGTCTGTGTCGGAATGAGGGAGGTTTGTACCATAGGCATTTGAGCCTGTAATTGCTTCAAAGATAATGAGTTGTTGTTGATGGAGTTGTTCTATATTCATGTTTTTAATTTTGAAAGTTCGGAACTCTTCGAAGAGTTCCGAACTTTTTACCCCTTAATTTTCCGCCTTCAATTTTTCAATCTGCGAAATATTTTCCTTAATTCGTATTACAGACTCGCTTTTCCCTATCAATTCAGCAATTTCAAATACACTAGGTCCACCTGAAGCACCTGTCAAAACAAGGCGCAACTGCGGCAATACCTCGCCATTTTTAATGCCATTTTCCTTAATATAGGTTTGGAAATTTTCGTGCAAAGCATGATGATTCCAGTCGCTTTCGGGTGTTTCTTCCCACAAATTAGCGATTTTCTGCACATTTTCTTTTCCTACTTCTGTCCATTTTTTGACAATAAAAGGTACATCATAAGAAGCAGGCGTATCAAACAAATAATAGCCATTTTCAACTACTTGTTTCACAAAAGAAATGCGCTCTTTCATCAAAGAAAAGGCTTTTTCTTGATATTCGGGCGAAAATTCATTTTCCTGAAAGCCTGCTTTTTGCAAAGCTGCTTCCAGTTGCAGCGCAATTTCCGCAAAAGGTTTATGCTGCAAATAGGTTTTGTTAAACCATTCTAATTTCGTTTCGTCAAAACGTGCGCCCGATTTCCCAATTTTTTCCAAAGAAAAAAACTGCGCCATTTCGTCTATGGTCATAATTTCCTGCTCCGTTCCTGGATTCCAGCCTACAAAGGCCAAAAAATTAATCAAGGCTTCCGGCAAATAGCCTTTTTCTTTAAATCCTTCTGCATCTTTCCAAGTCAAAGGAAATACCGTATCCCCTGCGCGTTTGCTCAATTTTCCGTTGCCATCTTTGCGCAAAATCAAGGGAAGGTGGGCAAATTTTGGCAAATCCCAGCCCAAACATTGATACAAATAAATATGCGCAGGTGCAGAAGGCAGCCATTCCTCGCCACGAATTACTAAATTAATGCCCATCAAATGGTCATCAACTATGTTTGCGAGATGATAAGTTGGCAAGCCATCTGCCTTCATCATTACTTTATCATCAAGGGTCGTAGTATTTACGGTAACTTGTCCACGCACTTCATCATAAAAAGTAATCTCCTGATTTTCAGGCATTTTAATACGAACCACATAAGCCTCTCCTGCCGAAATACGTTGTTGCACTTCCTCTTTTGACAAGGTAAGCGAATTTTTCATATATTGACGCGAAATCGCATTGTATTGCGCTTGCGGTTGTTTTTCTGCCTCCATTTTTTGACGCATTGCCTCCAACTCTTCGGGCGTATCAAAAGCATAATAGACAAAACCTTTTTCAATGAGTTCTTGTGTATATTGTTGATAAATCGCTTTTCTTTCACTTTGGCGATAAGGTCCGACTTTTCCACCCTCAATATGCGGACCCTCATCAAACACAATTCCGCACCAAGCTAAGGCATCAATAATGTATTGCTCTGCCCCTTCCACAAAACGCTGCTGGTCGGTATCTTCAATGCGCAAAATGAGTTTGCCACCATATTTTTTGACCAAAAGATAATTATAAAGTGCGGTTCTCACGCCGCCAATGTGCAAGCCTCCCGTAGGACTTGGCGCAAATCGTACAATCATTTCCATTTTTTTCAATATAAAATGCAAAGATAGGAAATTTAGGAAAGAAAACGAATAGCAATGGTACGCTATTTTTCTACTTTCTCTTGCTAAAAAAGTCGTACCTTTGTTAAAAATACACCTATTTAATTACGAATAGAAACCATGTTTTCATTTGAAAATCAACAGATTACTAGAAATATTATTGTAGCATTGGCGGTTCTCATGATTGCTGGCACGTTGTTGTATTCGCATTATATTGCGCGACAACTGGCAGAAAAAGAGCGTAGGACGGTGGAATTGTGGACGCAAGCCATTACTGCAATTGGTACGGCTGACAGCGATGAAAAAGCCTTGCAAATGTATGAGCAAGTCGTGGTTTCGATTATTCAAGATACCAATTCCCTCATTCCCATTATTCAAGTGAATGAAAAAGGAAAGCCCATCTCAGATAGAAATTTACCTCAGAACATCACAAATTCTAGGAAATATGCTCTTATGCAAGACATGGATACACTTGCTATTGAGTACGCAAAAGGTCGCTTTACGAAGGTGTATTATGGGGAATCGTGGATATTGAAACAGTTGCGTTGGTTTCCTTATATTCAAATTTTGATTGCAATTACCTTGGTAAGTTTGCTTTTGGCGGGTTTTATGATTGCAAAAAGAAACGAACAGAATCGAATTTGGGCAGGTTTGGCAAAGGAAACAGCGCATCAACTAGGGACTCCCGTTTCGAGTTTGATGGCTTGGGTGGATTATTTGAAAGCGCGTTATGAAGATGACCCCGAAGACATGGAGATGGTAACGGAAATGGAAAGAGATGTGGTTAGGTTGGAAAATATTGCAGAGCGTTTTTCTAAAATTGGTTCAAAACCTGAATTGAAGGAGTTGAATATGAGTGAGTTATTGGAGAAATCGGCAAATTATATGCGCAAAAGAATGTCTTATTCTATTCAACTTACCATTGCAAATCACCTTTCAGAAGAAGACGCGGTTGCGGTAAATCGCCAATTATTTGAATGGGTAATTGAAAATTTATTAAAAAATGCCCTTGATGCGATGGAAGGAAAAAAAGGCAGTATTCACATCGACATCAACCAAACGCCCACCATGTATCAAATTGACATTTCGGATACAGGTAAGGGCATGACCAAAAATATGTATAAAAAAGTCTTTGAACCTGGATTTACGACCAAAAAACGCGGTTGGGGCTTGGGTTTAAGCCTTTCAAAACGTATCATTGAACTGTATCACAAAGGGAAAATCTTTGTTAAAGAATCAGAAGTAGGCAAAGGCACAACTTTTCGGATTATGTTGCCAAAGGAAGGGTAATTTTATAAAAACACCTCCTCACATTGCTCCACCTTATCACCCACGACCACAATTACCCAAGCCTTCATTTTCGGATGATGGGTGATTTCTGATTTTGCCAAATAGCCAAGCATTTGCGTTTTTGCCTCTTCTAACACGGTAGCAACTCGTTTTTCCTCTGCTTTTTTCTCGTATTTAAACTCAAAAATAAATTCATATTGCGCCTCTGCTATCGGCGTTTCCAGCATTAAAATATCGAAATATTGCTTGCTAGATTCGTATTCACTTTTGACTTCGTACATTTTTGAGAGATTGAGATAGGAAAAAAACATAGCTTGTACGTGCTTTTCGTCCATATTGCCAAAATCTCTGTTTGTCAAAGCTTTCAAAGCCACCTCCAAGACCTCCAAAATGGGGCGCGGATTATTTTCCCAAATTAATTCATCTAAAGCATTTCCCAAATCAAATAAATCACGGTTAGTTTGCGCTCGTTCCTCCATCACTTGCAAAAAGTAGTCGAAATAAATGTCTCGAATGACTTTGTTGGGCATCATTAATTCATACTTGTCGCCAAAATTACGTTTGATAGTGAGAAAACCCATGTAAAATAGCAGACTCAACATATCTTCGGTAGGGAAACCTGCTTTTTCGAAGGAAAATTGATCCGTTAAAAAAAGGAGTACTTTTTCGCCACGAATTAATTTCTCTAATACCTTTAATTTATCGTTCTCAAAACCGCCAATTCTGAATATTTTCCGTACTTTTGAATAGTCTGAGGCAATGTTAATATCTAACATCCGCTGGGGGTATTTTTGATACTGCACATAAAAATTAGCAAAATACAGTACCATATCCGAATTGTATAAACGCTCAACTACTTCATAATGAAACAAATAGCCATTATACCATTTCTTCATGTCCCGCATTAATTTGGGCATATTTTCCTCTTTTGCCCCCACACCTCGTAAAATATCTGCTACTTCCGCTTCTGTAAAACCCATCAAATTGTGGCAATTCAAATCCAATGAAATATTCGTAGAAATGTTAAAGCCACTTGTTAAAGAATCTACCGTTACAGGAGAAACACCTGTTACAAATATTCTTGATATAATTCCCTCGCCTGTTGCCGTTTTTATTGTTTCATAAAATTTTCGAACAAACCCATTGCGGCTCACGATTTTTTTGAATCCCTCTAAGTTAAAGGAAACTAATTCATTGGTAAAATGGTCGTACTCATCTATCAAAAGATAGATTTTTTGCGTTTCCATTTTCACCGCAGAAAACAATTTGTTTATCACAGCTTCTGACCTATCAAGTGTAAACCATTCTGCAGTTTTTTCTTCTGTAAAAAATTGCGGGTAACTTTTCACAAAATTTTCGACCCCTTGTTTTACACGCATCAAAAACCCTTTTTCCGTATTTTCTATGCCTGTTGTATCAATTCCACTAAAATCGAAACGAAGGATTAAATAACTGTTTTTCAGAGGAGTAGGGTTTTTGCCGATATAATATTTTCTAAATAAAAAGTCAAATTTTTCGGCATACTGTTGCCCATAATAATATTCCAAGGTCGAAATCCACAAAGATTTTCCGAACCTACGCGGGCGCAGGAAGAAAAGAAATTGCGGGCCTATGCTTTCTAAATGGGCGATATAATGTGTTCTATCTACATAATGAAAGTTACCTTCCACCATGCTCTCAAAATTTGATTGTCCGTAGCCGATTCTTATCATTTTTGTTTCAATTTTTTACAAAGATACAGAAAATTCTGAGATAGAAGAAGATTCCCTTGTATAAAAAGTCAGCAACGAAACATCATAATTAGCAAATTCTACACACTTATCCCGTTTTTTGACACGCTTGTCCTTTTTTTTTATGGAAAATAATGCTATCTTCCTCTTTTAGAAAAATTCAATTCTAAATTATATATTTTCCAATGAAAAAGATAGCAATCGTTTTAATCAGCATTTTGAATTTGGCGCAAGGTTTGTTCGCCGAAAATCGTGTAAGTTTCATTCCTAAAGAAGCTACAGTTTATTTATCTGGCGCGAAATTAACAGGGGTAACTTCTGTGGATTTACCTGCGGGAAATTCGGAAGTGGTTTTTGAAAAACTTTCGCCTAATGTATATGCGCCGAGCTTGCAAATTAAGGTGAATGGAAATGCAAAAGTGCTTTCTGCCCAATTTCGCGCACATTATCCCGAAGTGCCAAATGTAGAAGCTCCTGTGAAAATTTTGCAAGATTCTATTACCTTGATTCAAGAGGAGAATAGTTATTTGAGCGGAAAAATTGGGGTTTACGAAGCGGAAAAGCATTTGATAAATTCGCAATATGGAAAGGTTGGCACACCTATTCAAGGGAATACGGTGGTACAAATTACTCCCAATGATTTCAAAGATCTTAGTGATTATTACAGAAATCGCATGATGGAAATTTTGGACAAAACGAGAGAGTTAAGCAAATCCTTGACGAAAAATAATTTGTTAATCAATCGTTTGCAACAAAAAATCTACAACCTTGCTCCCAAAGCCTTGCCAACAGAAGGCGAAATTGTGGTGCAAATGAACAGTGCAGTAGCACAACGCATTGAGTTGACTTGCATTTACCTCATTAATCAAGCAGGTTGGACTCCACTCTATGATATTACAACTGAAGGCACCGACAAGCCTGTAAAATTAACCTACAAAGCCAGCATTTTTCAATCTTCAGGTTTGGACTGGAAAAATGTTAAATTGAGTGTTTCTACTGCGAATCCATTTTAAATAATAGTCGCCCGATTCTTAATCCTTTGTATATTGATTATCAGGTTGTAAGCTATTATAATAGAAATAAAAATTCAGCGGATAATGTCTATTCTCTCAACTCGGGTGCTGCAACTAACATGATGCAAACAAAATCAGAAGAAGCAGAGAAAAAAGATATGTCACGTGCTGCTGCTCCTACCTTGGCTATGCCTATTGAAGATTTACTTCCGCCCCCAAATACAACGGAAGCTACCCAAATTGAGATGGATATTCCCTTTAATCAAACGATTCCTGCAACAGGAATAGCACAAGTCATAGAAATGGAAACCTATAGTATTAAGGCAACTTATATGTATCATTGTGTGCCCAAAATTGACCCAGGTGTATTCTTATTGGCAAAAATTACGGATTATGGGCAATACAATTTGATGCCAGGAAGTGCGAACATTTTCTATCAAAATACTTTGATTGGACAATCTCAAATTGACCCAAAAACGGTTGCGGATACCTTGTTGCTTTCTTTTGGAAGAGATGAAAATATCAGCGTGAAACGTATGAAATTGACAGATGTAACGGGAGCAAAAGTAATTGGTACGAACAAAAAGGAAAACTTAGGTTTTGAAATTACCATTAAAAACAACAAGCAAGCCCCGATTAACATCGAAATCTTAGACCAAATTCCTGTTTCTCGTCAAACTGACATTGTTGTAGAAACTGACGAGTTGAGTGGTGCAGAATATACCAAAGAATACGGGAAATTGTTGTGGAGACAAACGATTGGCGCGAACAGCAGCAAAAAAATACGTTTTAGTTACACTATCAAATATCCAAAAGATAAATCGGTAATGTTCCAAAACTAGTCCAGGATTTTGCTAAAAGAAAGTGGATAAGGAAAAAGTCATTCTCTTAGGGGAATGGCTTTTTTTATTAGCCTAATTTGTTGGGTTTCTTTGAGCTTGCTATTTAGAAAGAGGCTGTTGAAAAAAACAAATCGAAGTTTTTGCCTTCTAATTGCCTAATTTTTTTACCTTACTGAACAAAAAACAAAAAAGCATTGTTTCTAACTGAAATGATATGTACTTTTGTGCGACATATCCAAACCTTTCGCTTTATTTTGCGTAGGTGGATATTTTACGCTTCATTTTTCATTTTTCATTATTTATATAGCCTTGGCAACGGAATCATCACGCACGCAAAAGTTTATTAATTATACCAAAGAGGCGTTTTTCTCGTCTTTTCATTTGGTAGGAATGGGTATTATTTCGGCAACAACAGTGTTGGCTACGGCACTTCCCTTTGCCGACAATTTGCCTGTGGTGGCAGGGATTCTCATGGCAGGCGTGGGGGCAGAGCTTGCTTTTCTGGGAGTAATCAGCCGAAATGACCGATTTATTCGCGCCATCAATGCCAAATATCAAGGGCAAATTGATGAATACCAAAAAACAAAAGCCTTAGTGGATTATTATAATCGCCTTTCGCAAAATGCGCAACAACGTTTTGATAGGCTCAAAAACACCATTAAAGAGGTGCGAGACCGCTACGGTAAAATTGGGCATAACTCACATAGTTTGGTCGATGGTTTTTTGAATAAGCTCAATTCCATTGAAATTGCGTATGTGCGTTTGTTGTTTTTTAAAGATAAATTCCCTGAGCTGGCAAATGAGCAAACGGTTTTTGACACACAACGTGAAATGGACGCGCTGCAACGCGATATGAACAATGCAAGCGGACAACTACGTGAGTTAAAAGAAAAACGCCTGTTGTTGCTTAAAAAGAAAATGGAGAACTTTATCAAGATTAGAGAAAATAAGGAAATCATTGAGGAAAAGTTGCAAACTTTTGAGGATTTAGTGGAGTATATCAAAGACCAACCTATGACGATGATGCAATCGGATAAAGATGATTTGATGATTGATAATTTGTTGTTTGATGCTGAACAAACTCAAGAGTCTTTGTCTGAAATCGAAAACTTGATGCGCTCAGAGTTTAACGTTGGTGGAGGCTATGACAATTCTGGATATGATGCAGATACAAAGGTTAGGAACTAAGTAAACGGTCAATAAGGATTAGGGATTTTCCGAAATCTCATCATTATTTTCCGATAACTTTATAAAAATAATAATTAGCGTATTTTAAACAAAAAGTGGCATATAAATTGTAGTAGTTTTGTTGGGTGTCGCTAATAATTTTCAATTCTTTTTCATGTCATCATCCGGAAAATGATTGTTCTCTTAAGTCAATTATTTTCCGGTGTTTTTTTTGTTTAAAATTGTAACTGCTTTTTTATTGGAATCGGTTGTTCTTTGATTAAAGATTGATAATCAGCCGATTGCACAAAAATCAAAAAAATAGAAAAGGTGATTTTTTCCGCACTTTTTCTTTCGCATCAATAAAAAGCCAAGTTTTGTTTTTCAAAAAAAATAAAATACAAAAATAGAAATATTCAACATTTCTTACAGGTAAAATGCCTATGTCCTAATGTGTCTATTTTTTGTCATTCTGTATAGTTTTTGTTAGACACTTCGCAACAAAGCATCATCTAAAAAAACACAGTTAAAAAATTTATTTTTCTGAATGAAAGCGATTCAATCCGTATTTACGTATGTACTCCACCTTCCCAAAACATTCCACACCTTATTAAAAATAAGTGTTTCTTTACTTGCGATAATTTACGTTTTTTACAAAATAAAACAAGACCCTCAAGGTTTTGACTTTTTTTTACGCCCATTTTCTATACAAGATGGCATTTTTTTACTGCTATCTTTTTCCTTTATTTTTGCCAATATCAGCCTAGAAGCATTGAAGTGGCAAAAGATGATGAAAATGTTCTATCCAAATCTTCATTTTTCCACCTCCCTCAAAGCTGTGTTAGCGGGAAATACTGCGGGCATTTTTACCCCTAACCGCGTAGGTGAATATGCTGCGCGTGTGATGTATTTGCCTAGTGGGAAGCGTGTAGAAGCACTTACCCTTACACTCATTGACAAGGTGTGCCAAATGTTGATTACGATGTGGACGGGAATGTTTGCCGTGAGTTATTTTCTTCATTATTTTCAGACCAAACTCACACAGTATCTTTCTCTTTCTTTTGGGAGTTTACAAAAAATAGAAATTTCGGCTTGGTCTGTGGTCGTCTTGAGTTCCCTTACGCTTATTTTTGCAAAAAAATGGGTGGTTTTTCTGCCTAAAAAATGGCTAACATGGGAAATCTTTGCCAAAATGAAAACCGCAATTTGTCAAGTTCCTATTCCCCTTCTGCTCTATATTCTACTCCTTAGCACCTTGCGCAACCTTGTTTTTACCCTGCAATATTATCTGTTGTTAATGGCTTTTGGTTACGAGGGCGAAACTTTGCTCGCTTTTGCCATGGTTAGTAGCGTTTTTTTGTTAAAATCTGTTGTCCCTTCCATTTCCTTTTCTGAATTAGGGATACGCGAATCCGTTGCATTAACGGTGATGGGGGCTTTTGCGGTAGCAAGTTCAACCACAATTAGTAGTACTTTTTTATTATATTTGTATAATATTGCCTTGCCAGCTTTGGTAGGGATTCTTTTTTTAAATAAGCAATCTTAATTTCTCCATTTATGAAAGAAAAACAAAAGAAAATCAATGACCTTTCGGCTCTTGGTGGCTTGGTGTATTCCACAAACCCTGACGTAGAACTTCATACAGAAGAAGAAGTAGTGGAAGAAACCTTAGAGCCGAAAAAACAAATGCTAAAAATTGAGTTAGACCGTAAAATCAAGGGCGGCAAAAAAGCAACGATTGTGTATAATTTTGTGGGTTCTGACGAAGATTTAGAAGCCTTAGCAAAGCACCTAAAAACCAAATGCGCTTGTGGTGGAGCAGCCAAAGAAGGGGAAATTATCTTACAAGGGGATTTTCGTGAAAAAGTAAAGAAAGAGTTGGATAACTTAGGATACAAATACAAAATGGTCGGCGGCTAGATTCTGCCTTTAGCTTATTCCTCCTCTTGTAGATGAAACTCATGTAATAAACGATGCACAATTGGCGCGAGAATGATGCCAATTGAAGAAAGATATACGACACCACTAATTAAGGCATAAAAGGAAGTAAACCACATCAAAGCGCTGCAGGGATTTGTATAAGCGGGTCCCATGCCTGTCATAATCATTGCCGCATTATAATAAGCAACCGTAAAATCACAGCTTCCAAAATAGGAAAACCCCAGTGCGCCAATTGTCCAAATGCAAAGTGTTAAGACAATTGAAACCACGAGGTTTCGCCCTAAACGGCGTAAATACTGAGGCTTTGATGCCAATGGTTTGGTCTTTTTCTCGTATTTTATCATAGGATTTGTTTTACAGAGAACGAGAGTCATTGACAGATTGTTTATTTTTTCGAAAAAAAAACACCTGTCAGATTCTCATCACGAGTCCTTGACAGGCAACTAACCTTCACCCTGTAACTTTTTATCATAAACTGCTATTACGCAGTGTCTGCTTTCTAAATTTGTTACTTATTCTTACTTATAAACAAATACCGTGCAACTTTTTGGAACGCGCAGTATTTTGTAGAGAAGCAGATGTAAGGTTTTTGCCTGTTTTTTATTTTTTTGATAAGAAAATTTCAGGCTAATGAATTTATTTTCAGTATTTTGAAAAAAGATAGTGCTTTAAAAATGAAATTATTTTGATGATAAAAAAAGGACTGCTTTGTCATTTTTTAATGGATAAATTCTTTCTTAGGGTTACTGTTTTTATTTAAAAAGTATTTTTTTTATACAAAAGATATAAGAAAAAGGGCACACCCAACAAAGCGGTTGTAATGCCAATAGGTAAGCCAGTAGGAGGGAAAATGAGACGGCTCAAGATGTCACAAAGATTGAGGTAGGTAGCTCCTAAAATTGTGGCTATCAATAAGTTATGGCGATGACTATAACCTACAAAAGCCCTTGAAAAATGCGGAATCATCATACCTACAAAACCAATAGGACCCGTAAAAGCAACAATTCCTCCTGCAAAAATACTCACGGCAATTAGCATAATATATTTAATTTGTGTCACATCTATCCCTAAAGTAAGTGCCTGAACATCACCCAAAGAGAGTATGTCTAGTTTTCTTGAATAAACTGTACCAAATACTATACACCCTAACAGTAAAATGAGCGCAACAGCGCAAATTTCGGGGGTAGCTCTTTCAAAACTGCCAAATGTCCAAAAAAACATACGCCGCATTTGGTCACTTTCCGCAAAACGATAAATCAAGACCCCTGTAATTGCGGTACAAATGGAGCTGCAAGCCACCCCCGCTAATAACAAACGATCATTATTTTCGGAAAAACCTTTTGCCCCCAAAGCCATCACAAGTAACAATGCCACAAAACTACCAGCCCAAGCAAATAAAGGGAAGGTAAATAAATGAAATGAGCTAATTGTAATTAGGTTGGCATAGAGAAGATTCACGCCCAAACTCGCACCCGAAGTTACCCCCATTAAATAGGGGTCGGCAAGCGGATTTTTTACTAAGGCTTGAATGTAGAAACCACACAAAGAAAGAATGCTCCCCGTAGCCATTGCAAGCAACACACGCGGCAAACGCAGTTGTAGCACAATGTCGGCTTTGGGGTGGGGCTTTCCTGTCAAAATGCTAAGCACCTCGCCAAAGGAAATTTCGCTACTTCCTAAATAAATTCCCAAAAAGAAGGAGGAAATGCTCAAGAATAGCAACAGGAAAAGAGATGGTTTCATGTATGTTTTTTAGTAGAATCAAATGCTTGAGGGGCAAAATTACGGATTTCTGTTTTCACTGCCTACACTCATTATAAAAGAGGTGACACGATACACAAAATTTCCCTTGCATTATATAACTTTCCTTCCTACTTTTGCGTTATCAATCACATATTATCCACTCATTTGCAAGAAATTTACCCCATATTTTTCTCTTTTCAAAAATGGCAGTACATTTGCCCAAGCATTGGTTAATTAAATATCGCCCATGAAAAAAAGTGTACTTCACTTTTAATCTTATTATTCATGTTTCAAAAAGGAAAAATTCAGCTTTACATGCTGATTGTACTGTGTGCTTACTTTTTCGCACCTCATATCTCGTTTGCTCAATATCGCCATCACTACGACCATAAAAGATTTAATTTCGGTTTTATGATGGGTATTAGTTATAATCGTTATTTAATGAAAAGCCATAGAAATATTTTTGACGATGGGCGATTGTTAGAGGAAGTTGACATCATTCCTAAGCCTGGCTTGAATATCGGTATGATTAATAATCTGATGATTAATGACAAAATGTGTGTACGTTTTATTCCTGCGGTTTCGTTGGAGGAGCGTCATTTTGCTTTTCATTTTACAGATACAACCGAAAGAAGGCGGGTTGAATCTGCTTACCTTGATTTTCCTTTGCTTTTTCAAGTAAGAAGTGCCTTATATAATGGTACGCGCTTGTATGTGGTTTCGGGACCTGAGTTTAGCATCAATTTTCAAAGTAATAAAAAAATTAAAAACGACCCTACTTTGATAAAGGTGCAGAGTACTTGTACGAGCTGGGTAATAGGAGTTGGTTATAATTTGTATGGAGATAGGATTAAACTCTCGCCTGAATTTCGCTACTCTATTGGCTTTACCAATGATTATGTGCCGCTAAACACTTCTCATTCTGTAGCTATCAGCAGATTATTTCGCCAAGTAATTACCATTAATGTATTGTTTGAGTAGTTGGGAGGCTATTATTTTAAGGTTCATAGAAACACGCCCTTGTTTGTGAGGACACAAACAAGGGCGTAACCGTTTGTGAGGAAATAATCGACAAAGTCCTGCCTTTTTCTTGCAAGCACAATAAAATTTGAAAATATTTTCAATCTTATACAAATACCTAATTATCAACAACTTACACAAAACACTTATTATTTCTTTTTTATATGAGTTATTTATCTCCTAAAAAGAGTACACTCCTTCTTTATTTCTTACATACCTCCCAAATCGTTGATGTAACCTTTATAAATGCCTCACGTTCAAAGCTATATATTCAGAAAGTGAATGACTGAATAATTAACTTTTTATTTTATAGATATACGCTTATTGCACAAAAAATTTACCCGTCTTAAATATCCTTTTTATCTTTATTCAACCTCTATTTTTTTGATTTCTTCTAACCAAAGAAATTTAACTTGACACCTTTCCTTGTATTATTATCGTAAGCAAATGCTTAATTGTAATGTGTTCATCAATAGTTTCCTCTAACCTATCAAAATCGAAGCTAGATGCCATTGTATTCAAACCTATTTCTCGTTGCAAACAAAAGTTTAAACTGGACGATGTACTTATGAAAACCTTTATCCTGTGTACGATTTTTGCTCTATTGCTTTCTCCTTGTTTCTGTGTTCATCAGGATTTTCTCTAACCAACCGATGCAGTGAGCAGTAAACAGTTATTAATGAACAATTTAGGTTTCATTTTACTGTTTACTGTACTACTGCTGACTATTTACAAAGTTAAATGAATTCGACATCTTCGGTAAAAGGATATTCCATCAACAAGCGAATGCCCTTTTTCACTTCTAAATCTTCAAACAAAGCCCTGTATAAAGCCTGCGTAATAGGAACAGGTATTTTGTAATTATCGGCGAGTTTTTTTGCAATTTGAATGGTCTTCACCCCCTCCGCCACCTCTGTCATAGAAGCTAAAATATCGCTTAACTTTTCGCCTTCTGCTAACCTAATGCCCACCGTATAATTTCGACTAAAAGGGCTGTTGCAAGTTGCGACCAAATCGCCAATGCCAGCCACGCCTAAAAAAGCACGCGGATTTGCGCCTAAAGCAGTACCGATTTTGGCGATTTCTGCCATTCCACGGGCAATTAACATTCCTCTTGTATTTTCACCATAACCCAGACCTGAAACGATTCCAGAGGCAACTGCCATAATGTTTTTTAACACACCCGCTAACTCGATCCCCAGAAGGTCGTAGTTGTCATGCACGCGAAAACGACTAGAGCGCAGGGCAGCTATACCTTCTTTTTTTACTTCATCAAAACGGCTTGCCACAACCGTAGCCGAAGGATGCCCTGCCAAAATTTCTTTTGCCAAATTGGGTCCCGAAATACAACCTACTCGCCGCACTACACTTTCCTCCAAAATCACTTCGCTCATGGTTTTAATTTGGCGGCGTTGCAATTTTTCCATATCCTGTAAAGTTTTCCCTTCAGGCAAAATGACATCTAAGCCTTTTGTACCATGAATCATAATATGGTCGGGGCGAAGAAAAGGAGATAAATCGCGTAGCATTTGCCTAAAATTAGAGGAAGGCACTATGGGAAAAATGATATAACAAGTTTCGGCAAGTGTTTGAAGGCTTTGAGTTGCTGTAATGTTTGGGTGCAAGACCCAGCCATTAAAACGCTCTCCATTTGCAATGGCGTTTCCCAATTTATCATTTCTTGTATATACCAAAACTTTTCTATTTTCGGCAAGCATATTTGCTATGGCAGTGCCAAAACTTCCTGCGCCAATGACTCCAACTGTTTCCATATTTTATTTTGTAGATAGTTTTTGTGGTGAAAATAAAGCAAAGACAAAGGTAAAGAAATTTTGGAATTTTTTTTCGCCATTCCTATTACTATTTTCCCAATACAATATTTTGTATCTTTGCAGCCCAATATCAATATACTCAAAATATGGCAACAAATCATCCCAATCACCATCATTTAATCATCGTAGGAAGTGGCCCTGCGGGTTATACGGCAGCAATTTATGCAGCGCGTGCAGGTATTCAACCCTTGATGTTTTCGGGATTGCAACCCGGTGGTCAGTTAATGATTACTACCGAAGTGGAAAATTATCCAGGCTATCCAGAAGGCATTATGGGTCCTCAAATGATGGAAGATTTTCGCAAGCAAGCTGAGCGTTTTGGCACACAAATCCGTTATGAAATGGTAAGCAAAGTAGATTTGAGTACAAATCCTAAAGTGGTTACTTCTGACAGTGGCGTTGAATACCATGCAGATGCGGTAATTATTGCGACTGGAGCAGAGGCAAAATGGCTAGGAATTGAATCAGAAGAAAGATTCAAAAACAAAGGCGCGAGTGCTTGTGCTGTGTGCGATGGTTTCTTTTTTAAAGGCAAAGAAGTGATGGTTGTAGGTGGCGGAGATACTGCTTGTGAAGAGGCATCTTATTTGGCAAAATTGTGTACAAAGGTGTATATGTTGGTGCGTTCAGACAAAATGCGTGCGTCTAAAATTATGCAACAAAGAGTGATGAATACCGCAAATATTGAAATTCTTTGGCATACAGAAACAGTAGAGTTGATGGGAGAGCGCAAATTGGAAAATGTGAAAGTACGCAATAGACAAACCGAAGCAGAAACGGTCATTCCCGTAAGTGGCTTTTTCGTGGCAATTGGGCATAAACCCAATACAGAATTGTTCAAAGGACAATTAGACATGGATGAGGCTGGCTATTTAAAAACCATTGCAGGCTCAACCAAAACCAATATCGAAGGCGTTTTCGCTTGTGGTGATGTGCAGGATAATGTTTATCGCCAAGCCGTAACAGCTGCAGGAACAGGCTGCATGTCTGCGCTAGATGCCGAAAGGTGGCTGGCAGCGAATGTGGTAGGAGCGTAGAAAATAAAAAGTTCGGAACACATTAAGCGTTCCGAACTTTTTTTATAAGCACAAGTGAGTGAAAAACAAAGGAATAAGTTTTATATAAATAACTGACTATTAGTTATTTATTATTATTCACTTTTAACTATTCACTCCTCACATTGATTTTCTGCTTAAAATCCCCAATCAATATTATCTCCACCACCAGAAGAACCACCTCCTGTATCCCAACCGCTATCGTCAGGGGTTGTCGTTGTGGTTGTGGTCGTATTAGTTGTTGTACCTCCACCTGTCGTTGTATTTCCCCAACCCTCAGGCATTTCTGAATTTGCCGCAGTTCCGCTATTGTTATCCGCATTTCCGGCATTTCCTGCATTAGGATTATCTTTTAGCTCAATCAATCTATCGGCATATGCAACTGCCCATTCAGGTTGCTCTTGCGCAATTTTATCTTTATAATGCCCTACATAAGCCTTTTGCCAGCTCGCTCTCGCATTTTTCATGTCTTTCATTTTGATGTATGCCATACCAATTGCATAATGATATTGCGCCTGTTGTTCAGGTTTCAATTTTTTGAAAGCATCTAAAGTCGTAGCGCGTTGATATTCAGCCACACAACCTTTCCAGTCTTGTTTATTCGCCTTAATTTCTGCGGCATAATAAATCACTTTCAAGTTGTTTGGGGCTACTTTTTGCAAAGGCTCAATGCGTTTTTCAGCCATGTTTAAATCGCCTTTTTTCAACAATGCATCAACAATCATCATGGTATAAGAAGCCTTTTTACCTTGATCTGCTTCAACAACAATGGCTTGGTCAAAATATTTTACAGCTTCATCATACTTTTTATCTGTTTTTGCCATATTGCCTAGTTGCAAATAAGGAGGAGCATATTTTTTGTTCAAATTTGCAGCTTTTTCGAAATCCGCCTTTGCTTCGGCATTTTTTTTCACTTTCACTTCGCAAAGTCCTCTATTGTAATAATGCTTATACAATTTAGGTTCTGCTTTAATTGCGGCATCGAAGGCGGCAATCGCTTCAGTGTATTTTTTCTTTTTCATTAACGCCTCTCCCGCTTGTGCAGGGTCAGGTTGTGCAAATACCGCAGCACTCGCAAAAAACATTACAGTAACCAACAAGATGAACTGAATCGTTTTCATAAAATTTAAAATTGATTGGAAATTGAAGTGTAGTTTATGATGAAACAAGTTGATATTAATCGCATCAAAAATGAAAAAGTAACTTTTTTTTTCGGTGCTGCAATTACAAGAAATCAAACGCAAAAGCCGCTGCATTATTTTCATCTTTGCGCAAAAAAACGAGCAACTGCGCAAAAAAAAACAAATAATGTGTCTGCTGATTGACAAAGTGTGTTAAACCTTATTTATGCCGATAACCCTTTACAAACAAGCAAAAACACCAAGTCCCAAATGCAATAATTCAAGTAACTGCAAAAAGATACAGTTTTGTGTGTTATTTTTTCACTTTTTTTAAATTTTTTACTCCTATTAGGTAATTGCTTATTTCACCTTTCCTATAAAAACACCATTCGCCCCCAATTATTCACCATTCATACAAAAAGGAATACAAAACTTGGATTTTTAAAAAAAAGTATTAAACTTGCAAAAGATTCAAAATAAACCCATTCAAACACATAAATAAGCGATAACTGTTTTTCTTTTTTTCCATTTCTAATCTTTTTCGTATGAAAAAACAACACACTGTTTACCCACAGTACAAACTATCGGATACCCAGGCGTTCCTGCGTTCCTGCGTTCCTGCGTTCCTGCTTCTTTTTCTATGGCTTCCCCAAGTTCGTGGGCAATCGCCAATCCCTAATGCTATGCCTATAGATAGCACACATATAGGGCATTGTGGCACTTCGGGCAAGTCTATTTGGCAGCGCGAATTGGCGTATCGAAATTTTTTGCAGACGGGAGTGATGTTAGATGAAGGGGGAAACCCTCAGGCGTTTACTGCCTTACCTCAATTCCCTGCAAATTTAGCTGTTCCTTGTGGGAATCGCTTTATGGTGTATTATGAAGATGATGTAGTGGCTGCAAATGGAGGCGGATTTGGCGGTTTTGCTGATTCATTTTGGGGCAGTACCCGCAAAAACACCCTCTGTGAAGTCTTACATTACATAGAGGAGAGATTAGATTTTAGTGCTATGCCCGTAGGCCAGCGTGTTGCTATTTATGTAGATCAATCTTATTCTACTTTAAACTTAGCACCTATTACGACAAGTGACATTGCCACTTCTACGCCGACGTTGACGGGGGTGAATGGTGGCAGTTCTGGATATTCTGGGGGCGATGCTTTTAACTACATCACCACAGGAATAGACCCAGATGTG
>JBJXHA010000774.1:0-12074 GCA_046160275.1 Bacteroidia bacterium
TTACAAACATAACTATAAAAGAACAGCCCACAAACCGAGTACAAAAAAAGGGAAAAATATTGGATTTTCAGCAAAAAAAATAAATTTATAAATGGCTAAAAATCAACCAATTAGAAAAATTGGGAAATTTTCGATAAAAATGTTATTTTTGAGCAATTATTTTGTAAACAATATACAGTTATGTGGAAAGAAGCTTTAGTTGAACTTTTTGAGCGCGACATTTATCGCGTAAAAGAAGAGCTGCTCGCCTACGAAGATGAGCGTGATATGTGGTTGCTTCAGGCAAATATTACCAATACCGCGGGGAATCTCGCCCTACATTTGATAGGGAATTTGAATCATTTTATTGGTGCAACACTTGGCAATTCGGGTTATGTAAGAACGAGAGAGCTTGAGTTTTCCTCTCGAAATGTTCCAAGAGCGGAAATCATTGCGAACCTAGAAAATACTGCAAAAATAGTGAAAAGTAGTATCCTTTCGCTTTCAGAAACGAATTTCTCACAAAATTTCCCCCTAGAAAAAGACGGAAAAATCCTTTCTATGACTTATATGTTGCTGCACCTGCTCACACATTTAGACTATCACTTGGGGCAAATTAATTATCATCGGAGGATGCTTTTGAGGTAACATTTTATCTATCTTGTTTTCCAAAAACTTTTATGCCATATCTCAAGTATTTTCAGACTTTTAGCCCTGTGGAGGAGGGTGTGATTGCGGATTTTTTGGCGGAGGGGCGAGTAGTAGCTTATAAAAAAGGGGAAATGATTACGCAGGAGGGGCAGGTGCAAAGGGATTTGTTGTTGGTGAAAGACGGTGTGCAAATGTCCTTTTTTAATCATGAAGGAGCGATACAAGTGATGGCTTTTACTTATTCGCCTTCGGTGAGTGGGATTCCTGAGTCTTTTTTGTTTCAAACGCCTTCAAAATATGCGTTACAGGCATTGACAGACAGTCAGTTATGGGCGATTTCTTATGAAAAATGGAAGACGCATCTAGATAAAAGCCATGCTTTGGAAAGGCTGTTTCGTAAGATGGCGGAGCATTTTCTGGTGGGCATGATAAACCGCCATATTGAGCTGGAAACCTTGACAATTGAGCAAAGGTTTCGGCAATTTGCCAATAGAAGCGGGCATTTATTTCAAATTGTTCCTCATAAATATCTTGCGAGTTACCTAAATATGAATCCTACCAATTTTAGCAAATTGTTTAATTCTGTGAAGTTGTAAATCTTGGTTTATACCAACATTTAGACACGAAAAATTGCGGTATTTTGTCCCATAATTTTTTATTCACAAGAAAAGATGAAACAAAAATGGGAATGGTTAGATAGAAAGGAATACCCTTTCGCGCCAAAACACTTTGCAGTGGGGCAAAATCAATTGCATTATATTGACGAAGGCGAGGGCGAAATTTTGCTATTTGTGCATGGTACGCCTTCTTGGTCATTTGATTTTCGCTATCAAATAAAGGCTCTTTCTCAGCATTGTCGCTGCATTGCGCTAGACCATATTGGCTTTGGGCTTTCAGATAAGCCTGCCGAGTATGATTATCGTACACAAAACCACGCGCTTACCTTACAAAAATTCATTGAGCACTTGAATGTAAAGGACATCACCCTAATTATGCATGATTTTGGCGGAGTGATTGGCTTTGATTATGCTTTAAAAAATGTAACAAATATTAAACGCTTGGTGGTGCTAAATTCTTGGCTATGGGACGCTTCTCAAGAGCCTGAATATCAAAAACTTAGAAAGATTCTTAGAAGCCCTTTGTTGCCCTTTTTATATCAATGGCTGAATTTTTCGCCGCGTTTTATTCTCCCTCAATCCTTTGCGAATCCTAAAAAACTAACGAAACGGTTACATAAACATTACACGGCACCCTTTGCAAATCGAAAAGAGAGAAAAGGGGCTTTGGCTTTTGCCCATTCTTTGCTACATGACCAAGCATGGTTTCAATCGCTTGGAAATCAGTTGTTTTTATTGAAAGACAAACCGATGTTATTAATTTGGGGAATGAAAGACCCTGTGGTATTGCCGCATCATTTAGCCAAATTTGAGCAGGCTTTTCTGTATAAAAAAGTGGTAAAAGTAGAAACGGCAGGGCATTTTCCGCAAGAAGAAGAACCTGAAATCGTACTTGCCGCTTTGTCTGAATTTTTGCGTACTTAGACGGAGCCGTTTCCCGCAAACGTTTGGAATGTGCTAAAAGAATAGGTATCTTTGCAGGCAATTTATACGCCTAACAGTAAGTTTTATCTGCAAAAAATGAGTACATTACGGGAGAATATTTTAGAAAAATCGAAAAATTCCAAAAAGCTAATTGTCATTCGGACAGGCACAAGTGAGGAGGATATGTCTTGTGGTTATGTGTGTGCATACAGCGAAAATCATATCTGGTTACAACAATTTAATTTTTTAGGGGAAGCTGATGGGGTGGCATTGGTAAAAATGCAAGATGTGGAAACGGTAGAATGGAATACAGAAATAGATTTGTATTGCCAATATTTAATTCAAAATCCCTTAGTAAAAACCGTTGAAACGATAGATTTTCCTGAAATTGATGTGGAGGCGGATAATTGGCAGCATGAAATGTTGAAGCATTTTCAGAGCGACAAAAGCCCCGCCATTATGCTAAAAGTAGGCTATCGCGATTATATTTATGGCTTTGTGCGGGAATTAGATGAAGAATTTTTTGTTTTTCAAAAGGTGTCAGATGCGGGAATAGATGAGGGCTATTTTTTGTATAGTTTGTCTGAAATTGAAACATTTGAGGTAAATAATATAGAAGCAAAACGCCGTACCGCACTCTATGATTGGCGAAATGGAAACGGAAAGCGTGCACCCATGTAAAGAAAATATTGAAAGGAGGCTACATAAAAAGGTTCGAAACTCTTCAAAGAGTTTCGAACCTTTTCGCTTAGAACATAATAAAAAAAGCAATTACAATGAATAATGTTTTTTGTGAATTAGCCTTTTTATACAGCTCGCTCAATAAAAGACAGATAGTATAAAGCATGGATAATCAGATTTTAGCTTAAATCCATTTCAACTATAAACTATCCCTTATCACCTATTAAATTATTTCTTCAAGCCCAGTTTGATTTTAACTAAGGCTGTGACATCTCTGCTTTTATCGGCATAAAGCATTTGACCCACATCGTTCATAATGTAGGTAAAACCCTGCTCTTTTGCGACTGCCTCAATCGCATTAGTGATTTTGTTATTCAAAGGCGCGGTCATGCGTTCCTCCTCTTTTGCCAAGTC
This sequence comes from Bacteroidia bacterium, assembly GCA_046160275.1. GTDB lineage: Bacteria > Bacteroidota > Bacteroidia > J057 > J057 > JBJXHA01. The sequence continues at coordinate 3,267 of JBJXHA010000774.1, forward strand.
ATTGTTTGCATTGTATTGTAATTCCTGCGCTTTACGTTCCATACCCATCAATTCTTCCTCTCTCGTTTTACGTTCATTGTCATTGAACAAATGCGCATTTTCTTGATATTTTTGGGCTTTCTCTTGGGCACTTTTCACCAAACCTTGAAACTCTTGATCTTTGCTTGCGTACAACGTTTTCAATTTATCTTGAATCGCTTTTGCTTCGGGCATGGCTGCATAAATAGAAGCAACATTTACATAGCCAATTTTTTCCGTTCCTGCTTTTACTTTTGCTACTTCTTCAGGAGTCGTTTCTGGCTCGGCAGGTTTTGCAGCTTCCTCTGTTGTAGGAGCAGTTGGAGTGGCCGTATTTGTAGCACTCGCGCCAGAATCGCTAGGTGTTGTGGGGGCTGTGGAAGTCGTTTCCTTATTCTCTGTCTTATTTTCAGTCGTTTTAGCATCTTTTTTACAAGCTGAAAACACCAAACTCATGGTTAGTACAAGCACCGTACAATATTTTCTTATCATGATAATTGAAAAATGGATAAATTAATGCCGCAAAGATAGGCTATTTTTGGAAAATTTCCCAAAATAATGCAAACCACGACTTACTTTTTACTTGGGTAATATTTGCCTTTATTATGAATATATCCCGTAACCCCCTTTGGCATAAGAAAAAGACTATCATATTGCACAGGGCAAATCACTTCTCCTTCGAGATTTAAGACTCCATATTTTGCATTTTTTCCTGCCACTAGGTAATGTATTTCATCGTAGAAACCTGTATATTCTTTATAAAGGGTATCATGCACGCATGGTGTCGTTTCTATTCCACTTGTATTCACAAAACCATATTTTCCATTTCTTTTTACAATAGAACAATGGGCTTCATGTAGAGGTGAGGGTGCATCATTTTCATTACTTATCGCATCATATTCATTTGGATTGATTTCTACTTTATTTCGATTGATATATTTCCACTTTTCGTTTTGTTTCAGGGCGATACAAGAATCAAACAGCAAAATGTCTTCGTATTCATTTGGGATAAAACATTTCCCCTCTTTATCCAAAATACCATACTTTTCATTTTGTTTAACAATCAGGTTTTCCATAGAAGTACTTATGATTTCTTCATAGATAAAAGGGATAAGTTGCTTTCCTGTTTCATTGATAACGCCCCATTTATTATTTGATTGCACTGGAATACACACTTTGGATAAACTAAGAGAGATGGGCCATGCTGTACTTTGATAAGCAAAATGTGTGAGAGGTTGATGCTGTTGGTTTACCAATTTACATTTCTCTCCTAATTTTACCGCAAAGAGTTTATCCGAATAGACCGATACCTCGTCATATATAAGTGGAATGATTACCTCATTTTTAGCATTAATTATCCCTATTTTTCCTTCATTTGTTGCCTCTATAAGCGTATTATTAATTCCGTGTCCCATTAAACGGTCATATTGGCAGGGGATTATTTCGTGATATTGGCGATCCAACATTCCCATTTTCTCCTGATACATAATATTATAGTAGTCATCGCGCCGAATATTGGACACACTTTCTATCTCATGATAACAAAAAGGAACAATTACTTTTTCTTGTTTATCAATAACCCCCTGCAATCCATCTTTTTTTACAAGAAAAAAGCCCATTTCTCTATTATGTGATTCTATTTCATCATAATTATGTGGCATAATGAGTTTGTCGTGTTCATCTATAATACCATATTTTCCATTTAATCTAGCAGCGAATAAATCTTCATAAAGATAGTTGAGGCTTTCGTACTTACAAGGGAGTACTTCCCGATTTCCCACGCCGATTATCCCCCACTTCCCATTTAATCTGGCAATGAATAAATCTTCATAAAGATAGCGTATGCTTTCATACTTACAAGGGATGAGTATCCTATCTTCCGCGTCTGTTACCCCATAATAATGTGCATTATTTTGTAAAAGATATTCTAACAAGAATTTTACATTCATGTTTAGCGTAGAAAAGTTTTCTACAATCTTCCATTGAACTTTACCTTGATTTTCGTTACCTACAGTTACAGGGATTGATCGTGAAGGTTTCATTGGAAATGGCGAATCTGAGTAAGAGGGGGCAACTATATCTTGGGAAATAGGTTGCGCTACTTGTTGTTTTCCGCAACTAGAATATAGTAAAAGAAACCCTACACAAAAAAAGAGTAGGGAAATGTTTTTTGCTCCCCTGTTTAAATGAACTGTGCGACAGTTGCGTAATTTCTTCATAAAAATAAAGTGTAACGAAATGATAAAACAAAGAACGCTAATTTTTGAGAAAAAATCAAAAAAAACTTGCAATTATCTATTGCCTTTTTCATCTTTGCACCGAGATAGGCTAGAAGGTGCCAGCATCGGCTGCGTTTTTGCCGAAATGCCTATCATTCAATTAATTAACATGAGAAAATATTTTTACGCGATGATGATAGGTGCTGCCTTTGTATCAGGCTGTCATCAAGCAAACCACGCAACCAAGGGGCAAACAGCCGAGCAAAGCGCGATTGAGCAGGTAGAAAGTAGCAAAACAACGCCGCAAGAAAAGGCGAAAACGGTTTCTCTTGCCGAAAAAATCGGGCAAATGGTGTTGGTGGGTTTTAGAGGATTAACGATAGATGAAAAAAGTTTTGTGGTAAAAGACATCAAAGCGGGTAGGGTAGGGGGCGTGATTCTCTTTGATTATGATGTACTTACCAAAAACAAATCGCGTAACATTCAATCACCTGAACAAGTAAAAACGCTGATTAATCAGTTAAAAAGTTATAGTAATATTCCCTTATTTATTAGCATAGACCAAGAAGGTGGCAAAGTGATGCGTTTAAAGCCTACGATGGGCTTTCCAAATGTAATTTCTCCGCAAAAAATTGGTGCTTATGCAAATGTAGATACTTCGCTAAAATATGCGGAAGCAATTGGCATGACTTTGGAAAAATTGGGCGTAAATGTGAATTTCGCGCCTTGTGTTGATGTAAATATCAACCCTGATTGTCCTGTCATTGGCAAAATTGAACGCGCTTATTCTAAGAATCCTACTACGGTAACTGATGAAGCACGTATTTTAATCAATACCCAAAAAAATCATAATGTACTAAGTGTTCTCAAACATTTTCCTGGACATGGCAGCGCGAAATCAGACAGTCATTTGGGGGTAACAGATGTTTCTACTACGTGGCAAAATTCAGAGTTGCTTCCTTATGAAAATTTAATCCGTAGCGGAAATTGTGATGCGGTAATGGTGGCGCACGTTTTTAATAAAAACTTAGACCCCAAATATCCTGCAACTTTATCGGCTCCTGTCATCAAAGGTTTGTTAAGAGAAAAATTGGAATTTAACGGTTTGGTTTTTTCTGATGATATGCAAATGCGTGCCATTACAAGTCAATATGGGGTACAAGAAGCGGTAAGACGTTTTATCTTGGCGGGTGGCGATGTGTTAGTTTTTGGCAATAATTTGGAATATGACGAAAATGTTGCCGCGAACATTATCAAAACGATTTCTAGTATGGTGAAGAAAGGCGAGATTTCAGAAGCAAGAATTGATGAATCTTACGCACGCATTTTAAAAGCAAAAGGAATTGCTGGCGTAACGGGAAATTTAATAGATAAATAAGGTGCTTTTAGACCTCACTAGGTTTTCAAAACCTAGTGAGGTCTAAAAAATTAAGAAGTTAACATTCAATGAAACATATATTTCAAGGAACAGGTGTGGCTGTTGTTACCCCTTTTCAACAAAATGGCGCGATAGACAAGCCTGCAATTTCTCGACTGGTAGAACATCTTGTAGTGGGCAAAATTGACTACATGGTTGTGCTAGGTTCTACAGGCGAAGCCGCAACACTTTCTGATGCAGAAAAAGAAGAAGTCATTGCTTGTTTTTTAGAAGCAAATCAAGGGCGTTTGCCTATCGTGTTGGGGGCTGGCGGAAATGACACGCGAGCCGTAGCCGAAACCGTAGCCACTTATCAAAAATATCCCGTTCAAGGCATTTTGTCGGCAAGTCCGCATTATAATAAACCTTCGCAAGAAGGAATTTATCGTCATTATAAAGCCATTTCGGAAGTTTCTGAAAAGCCCATTATTTTGTATAATGTGCCGGGTAGAACAGCTTCTAATATGTTGGCTGACACGACTTTACGCATTGCCCACGATTGTAAAAATGTGGTAGCAATGAAGGAAGCTTCGGCTAATTTAGAGCAAATGGCGCAAATTATGGCAGGAAGACCTGAAGGTTTTGCCTTGCTTTCTGGCGATGACCCCTTAGTTTTACCTGTCATTTCTTTGGGAGGAGAAGGGATTATTTCGGTGCTTGCCCAAGCAAAACCTTTGTTGTTTAGCACAATGGTGCGCGAGGCTTTGGCAGGTGATTTTGCCGCCGCTCGTCCGAAACATTATGAATTAATCAAACTCACGCAATTTGCTTTTGCTGAAGGCAATCCTGCGGGAATTAAGTTGATATTGAATGAGTTAGGGATTTGCGCGCCTTGGGTGCGTTTGCCTTTAGTGGAAGGAAGCGAAAAACTAAGAGCCGAAATTCGGAAAGAATTGGCAGGAAAGTAAACATCTATTCTGTGGGTAAAATTATCCCTTATATTCACAGAATAGGCGTTTACGTCTATTTATTTACTTATAATTATAGGGTTTAAACTTTTAGAAATTTATTGGAAAATTAACTAGCATGATGTTATATTTTTCTTTATATTTGCCGATGCTTAGAACACTTTAAATTTCTTGTTTATGAAGGAATTTTCGCTTGTTTTAGCGCAAATTTTTAACAAAAAATAAGGCTAAATTTGTTCTATTTACTTTGAGAAAAGTAATCTTTCGCTCACTATGAGGTTAAATTCATTCAAATCGAAATTTATTCGAAAATATTTGCTTTTAGTTTTTTTATATGTATCTTGCGCCTCAATTCAAGCGCAGTCCTTACCTGATACTTTGCTTTCATCCCCTTCCTTTCAACTTACTTTCCCTTATGAAGCGAAAACTTTTGAAATAGATACGGAAGGAAATCTCTTGTTTCTTAGTGAGCAACCCTCTAAGGTCTTTAAATATTATGCAAACACACAATACGATTCGTCTATTTTTGTTGGTGGAAAAGCAGGGCGTAGCGAAGGTTTTTTGAACCTCACGCAGTTGTCTATTCCTAATCGCCAAACCGTTTATGTATTAGATGAGGCAAGTAGAAAAATTGTATTACTCAATATGAATTTTCAGGTGGTAGGGGAAATTGATTTCCTTTCTGATAAATTTCAAAGTAGGCAAGAAGAGTTAGGTGAGTTATTTCCCACTAGTTTTGGTGTTAATAATTTCGGAGAAATGTTCGTGTTGTCGTATAGGGACAATAAAATACACAAAATCAACAAGTTTGGAGAATTAACACTTAACTTTGGCGGACAAGATTATGGAGAAGGAAGTCTTGATAATCCTACCAAGATTGCGATGAATACAGAAAATTATATTTGGGTAAGTGATACTGTGGCGCAAACTTTTACAGTGTTTGATCGTTTCGGCGGCTTTCAGTATAAACTAAACCCTTCATTGCCTTTTCGATGGGAAGGTTTTTCTCTGTTCGACAAAAATGTCCTATGTTACAACAATGAATATTTTGCGATTGTTGAAGCAATTAGTCAAAAAAGAAAGGTCTATGATTTACCCAAAGAGCTTCAAGGAAAAATAAAACATATCATTTTTTATAATAAAAATGTTTACATATTAAAAGAAAATCAGTTATTTTTGCAGAAATTATAAGATAAAGCATAAACACACTTAATATTTGTGACAATTTTTTTCAAATGAAAGCATATTTCTATTCTATTTTTATAGACAAACTTCCTCTTATCCGCGAGGCTTTGAAAGAGAATGATAACTTAATAAAGGTGCTAAAAAAGAAAGCCCTTTTGTTAGATACTAGTCCCAATTTAGGGAAGTATCTTATTGCAACTTTGTTTTACCTACAAGAAGTGGAGGAAATGGAGGCAATTATTCATTCTGATTTTGAAGATTGGACAGAAATCTTTTTTGAGGTAACCGATGGTGCTACTTTCTTGTTTAGCGAAAGAACAAAAAAGAGTTATAATCTTGGCTTACATCCTGATAGGTTCTCGCCTCAAAAACTCGCACAATTTTACAAAGAATATGCAGACGAGGTAACTCCGCTTGATGCAGAGTGTATGCTGCAATCCTTAATGCTTCTGCACAAAAATATTGATAAGGCAGAAAGAAATAAAGTAACCTTACTTTTGATTGAGTAGAGACTAATTTAAATATAATCAGTTACACACCTAATTTGACGAAAAGTATGAACAAAGGTGTGATTGAGTAAGAAATATATCATTCGTGGCTATATTTTAAAGAGTATCATTTTTCAAATGACAAAAGGAGTAATCAAGTTACTCATAAGTTTCAGTCGTTTTGTCTTTCCCCCTAATTTATTTAATTGTTTTTATTATGCATTACACAATCAAGTTAAAAAATGCCGATGCCAATGTGCTAGTTGATGTTTCATCTTTCGAGTATTTTGAAAATGATGAGTATTTCAAAAAGTTAGACGTACTCAACAATTTAAGAAAACACGCTAATACAGGCGCGCCTGTGTTCCAAAAGTGGTTGAAAAACCTAGATGGAAGCGCGGGTACTTATCAAGAAACGGTATATCTGCACAAAGCAATTGCCGAAAAGTTTATTTCTAGACCAAGTGCAGACCACAAGTTTGTAGTTCACATTAACCGTAATCACTTAGATTGCCGTATCGAAAACCTACAATGGGTAACGCGCAGCCAACTTTGTCGCCTACGTAAATATGAGTCTGTAACAGGTTACAGAGGCGTTTACAAAGAGAAAAAACGTTTCCGCGCTCGTGCGCATGTTGATGGAACACAACATGATTTGGGATCTTATGAAACTGCGGAAGAAGCTGCAACAGCGTACAACAACTTTATCAAAGAAAAAGGTTTGTACAGCCATGACATCAACGTATTCAAGGACAAAAATCATAAAATTCGCTCTTTGACGAACAATGATGAAAAAGCAAGCGATCGTAAAGTGATAAAAGAGGAAGACGCGAAAACGAAAAGCAAAGCTAAGGCAAAAGCCAAAGAAGACGCATCTGCCGCAAAAAAGAAAACTGCTAAATCCAAATAGCACCGCTATATTTTTATAAAAGCATTATCCTTTTCCCATAAAAGGATAGTGCTTTTTGTACTTTTTTATGAATACTTTTGCCTATCTTTGCGGCAAAATTGGCGTATTTACATTAGGGTTTATCTAAAAACGCTAGAAACTATATTAGTTTCTAATTGTATTAATCAAACTAAAATTTATCCACTTATTTTATCATGTTACTAACACACATATACAAACAAAAGGAGAACGACTAGAAGATGTTCAAAGGCAACTGATGGATCCTGAAATCATTGGGGACATGAAGCGGTATGCCAATTTAAACAAGGAATACAAAGACCTTCAATCTTTTATGGAGGTAGCAAATGCCTATAAAGATGTTCTAGGAAATTTGGAAACAACGAAACAAATTTTGATGGAAGAGAGTGACGAAGAAATGCGTCAGATGGCAAAAGATGAAATGGATTTGTTGGTGCCAGAAAAAGAAAGATTAGAGGAAGACCTTAAATTTAAACTACTTCCGCAAGATCCGAATGACAGCCGAAATGCCATTATTGAGATTCGTGCAGGAACAGGTGGCGATGAAGCGAGCCTTTTTGCAGGAGATTTGTTCCGAATGTATCTGCGTTATTGCGAGAAAAGTGGCTGGCAAACTGCAATTTTGAGTGATAACCCTGGTACAATGGGCGGCTACAAAGAGGTGTTTTTATCTGTAACGGGTACAGATGTATATGGCTTGCTAAAATTTGAAAGTGGCACACACCGTGTTCAGAGGATACCTTCTACCGAAGCAAACGGGCGTTTGCATACTTCTGCTGCAACAGTAGCAGTAATGCCTGAAGTTGATGACGTTGATGAAGTAGAAATCAAGGACGCAGATGTGAAAATGGAAACGGCACGAAGTGGTGGTGCAGGGGGGCAAAATGTCAATAAAGTAGAAACAAAAGTTCGCCTGACGCATCTTCCTACGGGCTTGGTGGTAGAGTGTCAAAAGGAGAGAACGCAATTAGGCAACCGCGAAAGGGCAATGAACATGCTGCGTTCAAAATTATATGAGGAAAAAGTGCGCAAACACGAAGAAGAAATTTCTTCGCATCGTAAAAGCCTTATTAGTTCGGGCGACCGTTCTGCTAAAATTAGAACCTATAATTATCCTCAAAATCGCGTAACTGACCACCGTATTGAGTTAACAATATATAATCTAGTCGGTATCATGGAAGGAGATTTGTCTGAAATCTCTGAAAAATTGCGTATTGCCGAGAACATGAACAAAATGACCGAAGAAACGGCAATGTAAGTAATGGATAATTAATAATTGATAATGGAGAATAGTTGTAACTTGTTTACTACACCGTAAAGAAAAATTTCTACTGTTTTTGCGGGCTGGTCATACTGTAAGTATCTTATCAAACCTAGCTTGAACACAATGGGTGATAAGATATTTATGGTTATTGAGCTGGACTCCACTGAGCTTGCCGAAGTGTCGAAATACAATGTGAAAACTAGAGCGAAATGACAGAAAACATAATTTACAGTGTATTTACTATCAATTATTTAATATAAACGAATTTTAGGCAATTACTTAAATATAAAAAGGCGGATGAAAGTGAAAAGTGAAAAGTAAATTTCACTTTTCACTTTTTTTTTAGCCCTTGCGAATAAAAGGTGTTTTGGTAACTCTTGC
>JBJXHA010000775.1:0-9610 GCA_046160275.1 Bacteroidia bacterium
GATATTCATAAGGTTATACATTATTTTCACTTTATTGTAATTTTCGGTATGAGGAAATTTAATTCACACAATCAGCGAGGCGGCTTTTTTCGAAGAGCCATACCGCCCTTATTTACTTTTTGCGCCCTTTATTTTATGATACAGGCGCAAGTATTGGCACAGCAAGGTAATGCCTTGGGCAAATCGGCTTGGTTTAATGGCACACAAGGCGATGGCATTTATGCCGCGCCTCATTCAGCCTATCAATTTACTGCGAGCAGCGACTACTCGGTAGAGTTTTGGGTAAGAGGAGATGCCTCCCAACAGTCTTCAAGCACGCAAGTCAATTTAGTAGGTTTGGGCGGGTCAGGTTCATCGAATGATTATCCTATTATGGTTAGATTCTATCAAGCGACACCAGGTATTTGGTATTTAAGCTGTTTCGCACAGTATGGTGGCTCCGTGCAATTCTTTGAGGGACCAACCAGCACTAATCTCTTAGATAATCAAGCGCACCATATTGCCGTTACCAAAAATGGGAATGCACTCACATTGTATGTTGATGGTACTTCTGTTGCTACACAAACGAATACTTTGACGAGTTCTGCTACCGCTAATTTAGGTATTGCGATTAGCTATAACCCCTACTACGGAAGTCCTTCCAATCATTTTCGAGGAGCGATAGATGAGGTTAAAATCTTTTCAACGGCACGTACACAGGCGCAAATTCAAGCAGAAAAGTCTATACCTGCCACAGGCAATGAAGCTGGTTTGGTATTTTACTTGGGAATGGAAAACGCATCAGGCGAAGGCTCTGGAAAAACGCTTACGAATGGAGCTACAGTAAGTAGTTCGGTGAGTGTAACAACCTTGACCCCTTCAAGCGCGGTAGCGAATGACTTTACACCGTCATTTTCTTCTATGGATTGCCCTGCTTTGCCGAGTGGAGGCGTTAGTGTTTCTCCAAGTTCAGCGAGTTTTCAAGCTACAGGGCTTGGCTTATTGCCTAGTACGAGTTACGATTGGAAAGTAGTGGCGGCAGGAGCAGGTACAGGCGCAACGGCATTGGCATCGGGTACAGCAACTTCTAGTGGCACAGTTTCATCTTATTACTATCCTTTGAGCATTAATTCTGCTAGTGTATTATCTGCACAAACAAATTATGAGCTGTATATCAAAAATAGCTGTACTAGCAGTTGGGGAGCAGCTTTTCCCTTCACAACCACCAGTCCTTGCAATGTTGTTGTCAGTAACCTTGCTTCCTCCAATCTCATGGGGACAAGTGCGAGCCTTTCCTGGGGAGGTACAGGTGCCGCAGCTTACGAATGGAAAGTAGTAGCAGCAGGCGCAGGGGTGAATGCAACTGCGGTGGCTTCGGGTACGGCAGCTACGACTAGCGCAAATACAACAGGTTTGTCCGCTTTTACGGGTTATGATTTTTATGTGAGGGCGGCAGGTAGTTGTACAAATGCGTCTTGGTCTGCGCCGCAGTCCTTTTTTACCAATGGAAATGTAACGCCTTCTTTTACGGCTTCTCAAAATACAAATGATGCCTACATTGACTTAAATTGGGCATTGCCGATAAGCCCTTGTTTTACAAATGCAAGTGGAGCGTTATATAATCAAGGCGTGCAGTTAGTTGTTACAGATGTATCAACTAACCAAATTGTATATCAAAATCCACAGACGCTGCTAAGTAATAATGTGCTTGCACCGATTCCTACTTTCTCACAAGTAGCTACAAGCAATGCTACCGCTTATACAATTCCTAACACCACAGGGGTTTGGCAAAATAGTTTCACCGCTTGGACAATAGAAGGCTGGGTAAAAGTAGATGCAGGTATTTCGAATGCAAGTATTTTTAACTGTACCAATAGTGGTTCGAATGTCTTAAACCTAAGCATCACAGGCACAAACCTTATCTTACAAAAAGGCGCGACGACACATACTTTGTTCAATAACCTCAAATATGGCTTTTGGACACACATCGCCGTTACCTATCAAAATGGAACCTCCACAACTTATATCAATGGCGTTCAACAAAATGTCAATGATAACATCGGCTTGATGTCCTTAAATGGTACATATACTGCGATGAGTAATTTTGCAAATGGACAAATAGGAGACTTTCGTGTTTGGAACAGGGTGAGAAGTGCCACTGAAATTGCAGGGGGGGTATTAACTACTGCCTTTGCAGGTGCAAATCAAAATAACTTGTTGTTGCATTGGCGTTGGACAACGGCAAACACCGCCCCTACGGATTTGGCTACTACTTTCGATGGCTCTTCAAATGATGGGCAAATCAACGGTGGTTCAACAGCAAATACTGCGGCTTATATTGCCACCCCTCAATATTTACCAATTACAGGCACTTTCCGTCATTGGGTAGGGGTAAGCAAAAGTAAAAACTATCAACTTAGTTTGTATCAAATTGGCAACGGGATTGCAACCAACAGTTGTAGTCAATACTCAGCTACAGGTAGCACCTTAGCTTTTCAAGCACCTACCAATGTGGTGGCAACTGACAATCAATTACATCGTGTTACTTTAACTTGGAAAAACAAATCCAAATTGAGCGAGTCTTTCCGTATCAAAAGAAGTACAACGGTAGCCCCTATCACCACCAAAGTATTGGCGGTTATCCCTGGCACGCAGTTGATAGATAGCACCTTTACCTATCAAGATGTGTATTCTGCTGCGGATACCAACTCCATTGTAAGCGGCATAAATTATAGTTATTGTGTAGAAACGTACAATGCTACCTTCCAACAAGCTTATACACAAGTTTGCGACAATGGTAAAACTAACCTCATTAGCTTCACAGCTACGGACAATGCTTTTGCAGATAGGGTAAACCTTTCGTGGGCAAGCATGGCGGCGTATAACTATGTGTTGAACATCAAACGCGATGGGGTGGTGATTGCAACGCTAAACAAAACACAAACCACTTATACCGACTTACAACCTGTTTTTGGCAAGGTACATAGTTATGCTTTGGCTTTGGCAGATGCAACAACGGGAGATGATGTGATAGAGGCATTTAACAATGGTTCGGTAGCGGCAAAAGGTAGTATTTCGGGGAAAGTATTGACAGCCGAAGGTTTTGCAGTCAAAAATGCACGTGTTATCCTAACTCGTAATATTGAAGCAAAACAAGATACAGTTTATACCAATTACGAAGGAAATTTTGCTTTCAACAATTTGTATTACAGTACAACCGCAGAATTTACCTTAACGCCTAGTTTCCTAAACCATACCTTTTCTAATGCACCTTATCAAGTAACTTTGAACAATACGACTCCTGCGGTAAGTGATATTATTCTACAAGATGCAACAGGTTTTAGCACAGGTACTTTGAGCGCAAGTTTGGCAAACTTCCAAGTAACGCCTGTTACTGGACGTGATAAATTAAACCTTACTTGGGCTTACACTAATCCTAGCACAGATACAATTTTCTTTAACATTTATAGAGGAAATGTACTAATCAAATCCTTAAATGGAACAGGAACGACTGTAAGCAATTTCCAAGATTCTACGGGTATTCCGAATGCTTCTTATCCTTACAAATTGGTGGCTTACAAATACCAAGCAGGTGCGGTAAACAGTGCAAACGTACAAGCTACGGTTTCTTTCCCTGTGGTAACAGTACCAAGTGCCTTTACAGCTACAGTAGTTACCGCTACGGGGCTTGCAAACCTAACATGGACACATAGCTCATTGAATTATGAGGGATTTGCTGTATTCCGCAATGGGACAAAAATCGCAGACCTTGCCAAAGGCACGCTTTCTTATCAAGACAAAGAGGCGGCACCGGGCGCAAGCACGACTTATTCTATCAAGGCAAAACGCAAAGTAGAGAACATCACACATGAATCAGTTGCTGCTACGGCTGCTGCCTTGACTTTCCCAACTTTAGCTCCTATTACTGCTCTTACAGCGACTGCTAACACACTACGCAATAGCGTTCAGTTGAGTTGGACAATTCCCGCAAGTTTGACAGCGACTTATAACTTTGACGGTTTCAGAGTGTATAGAAACAATGTTTATATTGGCGAAGTTGCCAAAAGAAACATTACCCCTACCTATGTTTTGCCTTTCGAAGACAGAACGGGCATACCTAATACGGCTTATACGTATGTGGTAAAAACCTTCCGTAAAAATTTCGATGGTACATTATACGAATCAGGTGGGGTTTCTAAGTCAGCGACTTATCCCGTAGTTTCAGCTCCTACTACCATGGTAGCATTTAATACAGGGCAAGTAGGACAAGTTTCTTTTTCTTGGACTCCTGCAGCAGGAATTAACAATACCTCAGCGCAAAACGTTAATGGGCAAGTGATTATACGTATCCCTAGCGATACTTTGGCTACTTTACCTGCGGTAGTGAATAATTATACAGCATTTACCAATACTACGACTTCGGCAACTTATGCTGTCAGAACCTTTAGAGTGGTAAATGGAATTCGTTATTTTTCAACTGCCGTACAACTCGCAGGCGCACCTGTGGCAGGTTCTACAAATCCTGTATTGCCTACTGCTTTCAAAGCCTCGACTACCTATCCGAATCATGTGCGTCTTTCATGGACTTATCCTGATTATATCTTTTCTATCTTCAAAATTTATAGAGATAATGTATTAATCGCAACACTTGACAAGGAAGAGCGCTTTTACTACGATTATGGGGCAACCAAAGGTGCAAGACATAGCTACCAAGTGGAGGCAGTGAATGGTGCAAACGTTGCGCAAAAAGTAGGAACTTGGGGAAGCTTAAGACCTATTGCCCAACTGAATGGGGTAGTTACTTCTCAAACTACTAAAAATGGTATCCCTAGAGTAGATGTAACCGCTTTTGTAGGTAGTCATTTCTTGGCAAGAACCCAAACCGACTCGGCAGGTTTTTATCAATTTGCGAACCTACCTGCACAAACCAATCAACTGGTAACCGTAAAAGCAGAAGTAGCAAACCATAGCTTTGTAACCTCTGCTGTAAATCTTCCGATTGGTAACCCCATTGTATATAATGCGAACTTCACAAGTACCTATTCGCCTACGCTTATAGACACTGTTACTGTAAGCTCTATTGCGCATCCAACGGCAACGGCTGATTACGGCAAAAAGCGCGTTATCTTAAATTGGGAAAGCACAAATAGTAATTATGATGGCTTTGAGGTATATCGCACTACTACTTTATTAGGCGTTGTTACTTCAGCTAATATCATGCAATTATCAGATTCTTTGGCGCAACCAGGTGGAATATATAATTACAGCATCAAAGCCTACAAAGAAACTAACATTGGTAGAAGATATGGTACTATCCAAGGTGTTACCACCATGTATCCTATCATTGAACCTGTAAAAGAATTGACGCTTACCGCCAAACCTACTTTGAACCAAGTAAACATTAATTGGAGTCATGGCTGGAGCAACCATTCTTATTATACCATTGAAAGAAATGGCGTTCGAATTGCGAAAGTAAAAATGGACTCTGTATTGCAATGGAATGACAAAACGGGCTTACCTGGACAAACCTATACCTACCGCGTTACAGCAGTTCAAGAGGTAAATGGTGATGCACATACTTCCGAAGGAGTTAGCCAAACGATTAACTTCCCTGCAATATCAGAAGTTATCAACTTAGCGGCGAATGTACCTAGTGCTACTCTGCCTGCAATTGCAGCTCCTTGTAATGCGACTTATACACGCACACGCAATCATGTACGCTTGACTTGGGCTTATCCCGCGCCTACTACTGCTTTGGCGGGGTACAACATTTACAGAAATGGCGTGTTGATTGCCGAAAAAGTGCATAAAGATTCTACGGCTTATAACGATTACAAAGGAACATTTGGGGTAGCAAATCAAAACTATAAAGTAGCGGCTGTTACCAAACCTGAAAGTACCGAATATATTTCAGCAGGCATTACAGTTACTACTACTTTCCCTGAATTGTCTGCCCCTCATACTGTAACAGTAACCGACTCCCTAAGTGCCATAAAACTCGCATGGAAATATGACGAGGCGGTCATTAGTGGCTTCTATGTTTTGAGAGGTACAAACTCGGGCAACGTAGCAGTTTACGATACAGTAGTAGTTGACACCTTCAAAACCGCTAGTTATAACTATTTAGACAAAAATGGTGTACCTAATCAAACTTATTTGTATTGGGTAAAAGCCTATTCAAAACGTGATGGAGTAGAGTTGCAATCGCAAAACTACACTTGTTTGCCTTCGCGTGTGTATCCTTCTCCTGCTGCTCCTACGAGCTTGGCTGGATCAGACGGGACTTTCGAGTCTTATGTAAAAGTTACGTGGAACTATGACATCGCAGCGAATGTTCAAGGCTTTGAAATTTATCGTGATGCCTTACCAATTGCAAAAGTAGAAAAAGGACAACGTACCTATTTGGATTATCAAGCAGGAACGAAAGGCAATTATACCGTAAAAGCCTACCGCCTCATCAGTAATCAATACTATTATTCGGCAGCTTCTAATGCAGATGATGGAAATCCTGGTACAAGTAGCATCTTGGTTGTAGGACAAAATAGCAATGTATTCGAGCGTTTTGGTGGTGCACTTGCCGCAAATGATAGCTTAGTAGTAGTAGGTGCGCCAGGCAAAGGTGCTAATACAATGGGACTTGTGAAAGCGTTTCGTTTTAATAGCACAACAAATAATTGGGCAGAGGGTAGCTTTTGGCAGCCAGGTTACAATGGTGCAAAAACAGGTGGCTCTTTAGCAATCAATAATGCTACACAAGTATTGATAGGAGAACCTAATTGGTTGGGTAATGGCTTTAATGGCTTTGGATATATCATGTCAGTTGATGCTACGAATACGATAAATACTCCTAGTGGTTTTTATGGTACTCCTACGAGCACTCCTACGAGCAATTTTGGCTATGCTTGCGCTTTTGCAGGAGGTAAAAAGTACTTTTCTAGTTATAATAATAACGTTAAGAAGGTGTATGAGACAAGTACTAGTCCTCTTACGACAGAAGTAACCGCACTAGCTAATTCAGGCTCGGCACTCGCAGGAGACAATTACATGCTTTTTAGCGGAAATAAAGATGGTAATGAAGTGAAGGTAACAGCAGTAGTAAGTTCTGGTACTTACAATGGTGGTTATTTTTCGTCTGTGTTTTCGCCTGGCTTTGCTGGAACGCTTTCACCTGCCCTAACGACAGGTTCCGAATACGGAGCTGCAATTGGTGTTAGTATAAATACAGGTGGTGCTGCTGATAAAGTCTTTATTGGCGCACCCAAACAAGCGAACAAAGGGGCGGCATATCTGTGGACGGGCAATCCTATTAACATTCCCAATGCTTATTATTATAACACCTTTAATTCCCCTGTTTATTTTGCCAATCCCAACAATGCAGCTAATGCTATCAACGATAAGTTTGGAGCAGCATTAGATGTAAGAGGCGACATGGCAGCAATTGGGGCTAGTGGTTTTGATGGGGGCAAAGGAGCGGTTTATTTGTATTCTATCATTAATGGAGTTTGGACAAATGTAGGGAAAATTCATTATCCTAATTCGGGAAATGATAGCTTAGGCGTAACCGTAAAACTTTCCAAAACGCATTTGCTTGTAGGCGCACCTAATGCACGTGGTGGTGCAGGTATTGTGTATCAATTCCCACTCAAAGGTTTATTGACTAACGTAAATGCTACCGACAACCAGCAAAATTCTACGGATATTTCATGGAAATATTGGGGCAACAAGGCAGATATTTCGGGTTTCCGCATTTATGCCAATGGCGTAAAAATCAAAGATATGGGCGTTGATGATGAGGTATATAACTACCAAGATGGAATTGCAGGGAAACACTACATTTTTGAAGTAGCAGCCTACAAATCCGCAGGCAACATAGAATACCGCCGCTACGCAGACGAAGGCTGGGAAAAATGTGATGGCGCATTGGAAGGCGACGTAAAAAGTTTGCCAGGGGGCGCACCTATCAAAGACGTAAACATTACTGCTACTGCCACGATTGATGGCGATTATTACCAATACACAGCTCAAACAGGCACGAATGGTAAATTCCAAATCAACGGGGCATACTATGGTGATAATACTGCTACTTATTCTCTCAAAGCTACCTATAAAGACCACAAGTTTCAAACCAATCCTATTACAGGTGACCTCTCTTCTTCGGTAAAAAGTAAGACTTCGCTCAACTTCTATGATTTATCTGTTTACGTTATAAAAGGTAGAGTTGCTTACCAAAATACTAATAAGGGAATTGATAGCTTACAAGTAACAGCTAAGTATATCCTTACAAATGGACAATCTCAATTGATTGACCAAAAAACAACGGATAAGCAAGGTTACTATGGCTTTACGATTGACCCACATAAGGAAAACTTAGAAAGGATAGAAGTTTCAGTAGATACAATGAAGCAGTTAATGAAAAATAATAACACAGATACGCTTTATTGTCGCTTTGCTTCGGCTATTCAAAATGTTACCAATTTTGTTAACTTCCCACAAGCCTATACCCTTGATTTCTCTGAAATAACAACATATAACGTACCTTTAAAAGTACTTACAGGTTGTGAAAATCCTGTAATAGGAGGTAAGTTTCAGTTTAGGGTACAAGAGAAAGAAGGTAAGTTAGATAAAATAGCTACTACTAATCTCAATGGAATTGTATATGCTACTTTGCCTCCTTTGGAATATAACATAAACGTTGACGGGGTAGAAAATGGAGGTTTTGAAAACCAACTTGTCGTTGACTTCTTACGTTATCGCCCAAGAAGCTTAGATTTGGCAATGCTTCATCGCAAAAACCATAATAAGATAAGCAAAGACAGCATCGAAAAATTATCAACTACTAATTTCTTCTATCATAAGCCAGCAACCATAAGCATCACTGCGGGTGTAAGATATATGTGCGACCAAACCGACAAGCCGATTATTATCAAATCAGGAGAGGAAGCGGTAGCACAAATAAGGGTAGAGCAAACACATAGCAACAGTGCTTGTGTAGTAAAAGGTGGCTATTTGCGCATCACAAATGCTGCAAGTGACAATAAGAAGCCTAAATTTGTTAAAATTAATGCTACAGGAAGAACTAATTATTTCTTTAAAGCTGGCGCACCTAACCTAATCTCACCTTATACTTACCTACTTGAAATTGTTTGTGTTGCTGATACCGTAAAACAAGAGCTACTAGGTACTTATACACATGCCGTACTTGTATTAGGAACAGGCTCTGTACCGGGTAGTGACATTATCGTAAACCCTGGTGCAGGTACTACCAAGGAAGTACCTCTACCTTTGTTTGTACTACGCGACCCACCAGGTGATGGTAGTTTTACTACGATTAAAAAAGGTACAACGATAAAACGTTCAATTACAGATGCTAACTCTAATGAGTATTCACTTGGATATTCCGCTAAAGTAGAAGGTGCTGCTATTTGGATATTTGGAGAAGTAGAATTTAAACTTACGCCAACTAAAACAACCGAATGGGGAAGTACTTGGGAGGTAAAAGCAACTACTACACAAGATATTTCTACTTCGGGTGCGCCCGGTTTTGTGGGAGAATATACTGGTATAGTCGGAGGATCCTTTCAATTTATAATTATGATATCCTCGCTCATCATGGGGACAATTACAGACAAGA
>JBJXHA010000776.1:0-18082 GCA_046160275.1 Bacteroidia bacterium
TTAAAGTAAAAGGAGGATACACAAAAATCGTTACCTCCGCAGTATCGGGATAGGAACAGCCATCTTTTGCGATAACGGTATAAGTAATGGTTGTATCAGGATTTACCGCCTTATTTTTTCCAAAACCCAAGCCTTTATCCCATGAATAGGTATAAGCAGCACTTCCGCCATTCGTTGCGATTGCCGTTAATTGCGTAAAATCTCCTTCACAAATCGTATCTTTTGCCGCAAAAATGCTCACTTCTAAAGGATGACTTACATTTACTACTGCCAAACCATTTTGCAGGCAATCGCCATTTCCGACTTGATAGGTAATGAGATGTTGCCCCACGCCTGCCAATGTAGGAGAAAAAGTATTTCCCACAATACCTGCACCATTAAATACGCCCCCCGCAGGATTCGCACTAAGGGTAATAAGGGTATCTTTCCAACAATATTGAGATGCCAAACCTGTGATGATAGCAGGAGTTAAGGGGAAAACCTCTACTTGCATGGTACTCAAGCAGCTATCGGGCGATAAATAACTAATAGAATGTGTGCCAATCCCTGCTGCTGCGGCTGAAAATATGCCTGCTAAAGTATCAATTACGCCTGTTCCGTGCCAAATGCCATTAGGAAAAAGCGTGTATAAAGCAAAAGGAGGCGCGTATTGACAAACAGATGTATCTTGAGGTGTGGCATTTGCTCGGACAATTATTACAACACTGTCTTCACAGGTATTTGCAGCATAATGCAAAATATGTGTGCCTGCACCTGCTACGGCAGGGTCAAATGTTCCAGGGAAATCGGGGTCAGTAACGCCATTTCCTGTCCAAATTCCGTCCCAAGGGGTATTTTGAATATGTTCCCAATCTAAAGACATGGGCGCATCATTTAAGCAAAAATAAACGGTATCTTTTAAAATGCGGGTTGTCCAAACATAAGCAAGGCTGGTATCCATACAACCATTGACATTGTAAAACATGGTATCAATGTAATCATTTCCTTGCAAAGCAGGATTAAATAAACCCGTCATCGGATTTACGATGCCAATTCCCGACCAAGTTCCGCCAACAGGCGTAGCAGGAGGATCTATCAAAAATGGCGTTTCTGTTGGGCAAGCCGTAAATCCCCAAGGAACTTCAATGTCTTTGATAAATACGTCAATGCTATCGCTGCAACCGTATATATCGTAGGTCAATACATGAAAACCATCACCTGCCGCATCTGCCAAATAATCGCCCCAATAGGTATTGGTAAAACCCACCCCTGACCAAGTTCCCCCTAATGGTGTGAACGTAAGTTGAAAAGGTGGGTCAGATTCACAAAGCGTATCAAGGTCGGTGAGCGCAATATTTGCCACATTCACGTTTCTTATGTCTGTGCAACCTGATGGCGTGGTATAAGTTAGGGTATAAACGCCTGTTGTCATGGGCGTAAAAATGCCACTTACGGTAACATTTGTACCCGACCAAGTGCCGCCCGCAGGAGAAAAACCCGTTAATTGAAAAGGGCTAGTATTGGGGCAAGCAGCAATATCAACGCCCGCCCATACAGGAAGAACGCGAATGCTATCTATCACAGAACAGCCTGCAGTATCAGTATAAGTTACAGCAAAAGTTCCTGCGCCTGTTTCGCTAGGGTCAAATACACCTAACAAAGAATCTACAATTCCTTCGCCTTGCCAAATTCCCCCGCTTGGGTTTGCAGTTAAATTGATGAGGGAAGAGGTTTCACAAATGGAAATAGGAGGAAAAGTAATTTGGGGAGCAGGCAAAACGGTGATGGTAATGGAATCAGTAACGGGAGGCGCATTTGTTCCATCGCTAACCGTTACAATATAGGTGGTGGTTTGGGTGGGGCAAACTTGAAATTCTCCTGCACTATTCGGAAATGGTGGATTCCATTGAAAAGAATAATTTAAAAAATCACCGCCTGAAGCATCTGCATAAATTTCCGCACATTCTCCTTGACACAAAGCAATATCACTTGCAAGTAAATCAACTTCTAAAGGACAATCCGTTACCACCAAAGTATCAGAAGCCGTAATGTCCCACAAATTTCCACATTCATCAAAGATAACCGAATTATAATTAACTAGATAAAAACCACTTTCATTTAAGCCTGGACTAAGTTGCACTTGTACCGAAGTAGTCGTGCCATTTACGCAATTAATAGGGGTAGCACTTACTACGGTTTGCGCTAATTGCCCCAACATCGAAAAATTTCCTGCTTGCACAGAATCACAAGGAATAGGCGTGTCAAAATCAATTACCATCGTATTGGTATTACAAGGAGGATTGATGTTGGCAAGTGTCATTTGTGGAATTGTGGGGTCAGTAATATCCGATTGCCACTGCGCTACCCAGCCAGAACACGCTACATTTGCATCTGAATGAAAAGAAATCGTAAGGCAAGAGCCCGAAGAAACAATGGGGCTTGGGGGCGTTACATCGGTAATAGGTCCTGCCAATAGCGGCGCGGAAGTGCTTGCCCCATCATAAATCATTAAATAATCATACGGTTCTTCGAGGCACAAAGCAGCGAAGAAAAAGGTAATTGTCCCATTTGCAGGTAAACAAATCGTAAACACATAATCTTCATTATGATCGTAATTACCCGCAGGCGTACCATTTCCACTGTCTAATAGAATCCCTTCACAGGCTACTACCGTTTGATTGGACATGGTATAAGTCGTTTGTGCTAGTAGGGGAAAAACAGACAAACTACTGATTATCAAAGAGATAAAAAAAAATCGCATATTTTTGAGATTCGAATGAAAAAATGCGGGAAAGGCTTATTTTGTAAGTTTCTGCCAAATATTTTCGTAACCTAGTTCCATTTCGGGTGCAACTTCTTTTACAAATAACAACACTTGCTTCATGTCCTCTTCCGAAGATTCAAACAAAGAAGGATAAGGATCCACTTCCTCTTTTAAAATAGCACCTAGCGCAGATTTAGGCTCAAATTCAAAGGAATAATTTACGGTTAAAAAGCGTGTCGTTTCTTTTTTAATGTAAAAACGTTGCATATCCGCTAATTTGATGTCGTCATATTCGTTAAACACTTTACCTGAATCGCTTAGGTTATAAAATTTAATTTGTTCTCCATCAGATTCCACAATTAAACGAACTTCTTTATAAGCAAAATATTGCCACAAACCATAAATAAACATCAACGTACCGATAGCAGGTAAAATCAATAACAGCCATTTCCACCAAGTTGCATTTTCTTGAACTAGCGGAATTGCGGCAAAAGTTATCAAAGCGGAGCCAACTGCAGCCGCTATATAACCCATCGCTTTGCCTTTTCTTTTGTGAAGTAAAATGTCTAATTTTTGCATAAATAGTTGAGTTTGGATAAAAGTATAAATGTCAAGGCAAAAATATAAAAAATTGGGCAAAACAATCACTATTTCCCTATCTTTTTTAGTATTTATTTTTTTTGACTGCTACTTTTTTACTCACTCGTTTCATCAATAAAGATTTCTACAAAATTCGTAATTTGCCCAAATATTCATTCTGAAAGGTTAGCTATATTAACAGTATTAAAATCATCATTTACGCCAATCCTTATCCATTTTGAACTTTCATTTTTTATTCTTTCATCTTCAAATCCATCTAATAAAATCGCTGTTCCTGTTTTTGCTAACTCACTTTTTACAATTCGAAAGGTTTTGATTGCGCCTTGCGGAGATTGCCCCACTAAATCAAATATTATTTTGTTTGTCTGGTTTAGCACCGAATACAAACTTAACAATTTTCGCTCCGTTTGTTCTAACATTACAAGCTGAGTGCTTGGTTCTAATTTACCCATTTCCGATTCTATCGCATAGATTTTCTTGATAACCTCTTGTTGTTTTATATTTTCGTTTTTTATATACCTGCTTATCGTTGTTGGAAAAAACATTCGCCTTAGCCTACTTTCCTTAAAATGTTTCACATAAGTCAAAGGTTCATTTAATGTTACGGCATTGTGTTTCATCTTCCCCGTAAAAATATCAACTAACTTCATGGATAAACCATAAAAATGCGCCCCATTATATAAATACAGCGTAATTAACTCGCCCTCGTATAATTCAAAAGCAGGTATGATAAATTTCCCTAAATCGAAACCTTCGCAATTTATCAGTATTTTTTTCATAAATGAGATTTGTTTTATTTAACTAGCAAATGTAAAGAAATTTTTCTCATGTTTTAGTGGGCTGGTCATATTGTATTTCGACACTTCGGCAAGCTCAGTGGAGTCCAGCTCAATAAACATAAATAAATATATTATCAAATTTAGCTTGAACACAATGAGTAATAAGATATTTCCGATATAACAACTAGAAAAAAATGCAATAAAACTTAATTTACCCTGTACTAATTAGTGTTAAAATATGCTCAAACTTTGAAACACAAAGCACTTTTCATGCGTTAAATATGCAATTATTCATTCTATCACTTCTTTTTATTACCTTTCTTATGACAAAATGGCTACAACAACAATCCTCACGCACTTTGGCAATGTTGTATTTTCATCTCTTTATGCTCATGGGCGTTAGCATGGTAAGTATTCGCGTGGCTTACACAGGCACTCATTCCTTTCTCTTTTTTATTTGGAATTTGTTTTTGGCTTATCTTCCGTTTCTTATCACGAGTTTTTTACAAAAACGAGAAGTGATTAAAGGAAACTCATTAAGTTTTTATAGTTTATTTTCTTTGTGGTTCTTATTTTTGCCTAACGCGCTCTATCTTTTGACCGATTTAAAACACATTCGCCCTTCCCCTCATTTCTTATTTTGGTATGATTTACTTATTTTTATTATTTTCGCACTTTCGGGTTTTGCACTCGCTTTAATTTCTTTATTTCAAATGCACAACCTTATGGAAAAACGCATTGGAAAAACATTCACATGGATAGGCATAGTGTTCGTGTGCTTTGCAAATGGGTTTGGGGTATATTTAGGCCGCTTTTTACGTTGGAATAGTTGGGATGTATTTACCAATCCTTTGCATTTAGCCTCGCAAATTAGCAAACATTTTCTATTCCCGCATTTGTATTGGAAGGCTTGGTTTATTACGATAAGTTTTGGGTTATTATTCTTTTTAGTCTATGGAATGTTTTCAATGAGTTTAAAAACACAAGAAAAGGAATCGCTATAATTTCACAAAATAAGCCATAAATTCTTTCTTTTGATTGCGGGAAACAGGCAGAACATCATCATTTTGCATAATCACCTCTCCCCCTTCGCCTCTTAGGTACTTTTTCACTTTTTCAATATTGATTAAGTAGGAATGGTGTATCCTAAAAAAAGGTAAGGTATTTAAGATTTCGCAGACCTCTTTTATGGGTTTCGAAACTAAGATATTTGTGCCATTTTCAAAGAAAAAGCGCGTATAGCAACCATCTGAATTGCAATATAAAATCTCATTTGTTTTTACGATGTGTAAGCCATCACTTGTAGAAAGGGCTATTTTTTCGGGAATATCTTCCCTTTGAACACTTTGCAATAAGTCAATTTGTTGTTGGGAGGTTGGGCTATTTCTTGTTTTTATGCGTGTCATTGTTTCTACCAATTCTTGAATGGAAATGGGTTTTAACAAATAATCAATCGCGCCATAACGAAAAGCTTGTAAAGCATATTTATCATAAGCCGTAGTAAAAATTAGCGAAAAAGTGTTATTTTTAGGCAATTTTGCCAACAAATCAAAACCATTTAAGCCAGGCATTTCTACATCTAAAAATAAAACTTCTACACTATTATGTATCAAATAATAAAGTGCTTTTTCTGGCTCTGTAAAAGTAATAATTGTGCTAATTTCGGGGCAATATTTTTGCAAAACGGCCTCTAAATATTCTACACAATATAATTCATCATCTAAAATAAGTGCTTTCATTTTTATCTTAATTTAAGGTAGCTAACAAATATAAATAATTGGTTATAAGTCCTCATTATAATTTAGTTTATATTATTTAAAATAGTTAAACAATTTACATCATTTTTCAACTATCAACAATTCCTTATCACCTATTTACTTCTTTTTGAAAAACAATAACGCGCGTTCCTTTTGCTAAAGATTGTTCGTCATAAAGATCTAAAATTTCCACCTCCCAAGTGGTTTCAAACAGCTCATTTATCATGTTCAGCCTATCTTTTGAAAGTTTCATTCCATAAGATTTCTGCTGATTAGCTTGTTTACTTTTAAGCTCTTTTGCCGCATTTCTGCCAATTCCGTTATCTTCTATCCAAATAAAAAGCAAATTATTTTCCAAAAAAACCTTAATGATTAACGACTTAGTACCTATTTTCTTTTGCATTAAGCCATGCCAAATGGCGTTTTCTGTATAAGTTTGTAAAATTAAAGGAGGCACAAATATATCTGTTAAGTTTAACTGTTCTTCCACCTCTATTTTATAAGTAAAGGTATGAGAAAACCTAAGTTTTTCTATTTCAATGTATTGCCTTAAAATATCTAATTCTTTTTCTAAACTAATCAAACTTTCGTTAGAACTATCTAATACATTTCGGATTAAACGCGCAAATTGCGTAAGAAAATTAATAGCAAGTTCATTCTCATTTTTAATAATAAAACGACTAATAGAGGTTAAAACATTAAAAATAAAATGTGGGTTCATTTGTGCTTGTAATGCTTTCATTTCGGCACTTGCAAGCTGTTTTTGGTAAAAAAGCTTTAACTTTTCTTTTTCATTTTGTTGATTTAATTGATAAATTCTTGCTTTATATATTCCAAATAATACCAATAACAATAAAACACTTATTAATAAGTAAAATAACTTAGTTTGCCAAAAAGGAGGTTTTATCATGCAATAAATTTTTTTTTCTTTGCTATAAATATTGTCTGCATTCATAGATTGAATGTGAAAAATATAATTTCCCGCAGGGACGTTGGTATAAGTAGCAAAATTTTGGGTATTTGCCTTTTTCCATGTTTTTTCATAAGGTTCTAAATAATACTCATACTTATTTTTGTTAATTTCTTTAAAATTTAAAGAGCTAAAAGTGAAGGAGAAAAAGTTATCCGTATAATCTAATAAAATTGTATCTATTTCATAAACAGGATTTTGCAATTTTATAGTTTGATTAAATACGCTGAAATTTGTTAAAATGGGAGTAGGTTGAAAACTATCTATCTTTATTTTATGGGGATTTATCATAAAGTTATGTTCTACAATCTCTGTTACATTAGGCGAATATTTATTTTTAATAAAACCGATTTCTCCATTTTCTTTTAAAAAAAGTGGATAATTTAGGTTGATTTCTTGGGGCAATCCATTCAAATAAGTATAAGCGTTAATTTGTTCTGTATTAGGGTTAATCGTAGCCATTCCTTTTGCAGTACTGGCCCATATTAAGCCTTGTTTATCACAAATAATTCCCGAAATAATGTTAGAAGGTAAACCTTCTTTTGTGGTATAGTTTTTAAAACTATTTTTTGTATAATTAAAACACGAAACACCTCCAGGATCTGTTGCAGCCCAGATATTTCCCTTTTTGTCTTTGGTTACTTGCCAGCAGATATCTGCGGCAAAAGAAGTATTAGGTGTTGAGGATTCATATTGATACAAAATAAATGTTTTTTTTCTCATATCATACCTATATAAACCATAATCTTCCGTTGTAATCCACATCGTTTTTTGAGTTGTATCTTCATAAAGGTAAGTAATGTTGTTAGATAAAAAATTATTATGCTGTTTTTTAATTTCAATCATATTTAAACTATTATTAGGAAGAAGAACTAAACCTTTTTCGGCAATTCCCCACCATTGATTTCCTTCACTATCTTTTAAATAGGCTGTTTTTCTTAACCCTTTAAAAATAGTTAAAGGTGAGGGGCTAGGCATTTCTGTTATTTTCCTTTCGTTATAGACTCTTTTTACATACTGAAAATCAGCATTATACAAATATAATCCCTTTTCTGTTCCTATCCAAATTAATTTTTGCTTGTCTTCTAACCAACAAGTAGCCGTTAAATCATTAGGTAAAATGACAGGACAAGCTCTAGGTTTCAAGTTACTTTTTATAAATTGAGAAGTAGGAATATAAAAATAAAAAATGCCTAAATTTGTTGTTAATAACAAGGTATCTTTGCTTAAGCCTTCTATTTTTTCGATACTTTGGTAAGTTTTATGCTTTAAAGGGTGATTTATTTGTTGAATAAATTGCTTAAAAGGATAAGATTGAAACTTTTTTGTTTTAGCATTATATTTAGCTAAATCTCTATTATCTGCTGCCACCCAAAGCCTGTCATTTGCATCAATGTAAATGCCATTTACCCAATCATTTGGAAGAGATAAGCTATCTTTATCTGCGTGCAAAATATGACTAATGCTTTGATTTACAGGATTATAAACATTAATTCCTTTGTGTGTAGCAATGTAAATTTGGTGTTTTGAATCTTCGGCTATTTGGGTAATATATTCATTAGAAATGCAATCTTTACAAGAAGTTTGAGGAGTAAAAGTCGTAAATATATAGCCGTCCCATTTATTTAATCCGTAAATTGTTCCCACCCATAAAAAATTATGTTTATCTCTGTAAATAGCGGTAATTTTTTTGTCGGATAAACCCTCTTTTTCTGAAAAATGGGTCAAAAAAGGTTGGGCATAAAGCAAATTACCTATATTTATTAAAATAAGCAATAAAATTATTCTAATAAACATAGGTAATTGCATAAATTTACTTAAAGTTGTCGATAAAAGCGGATTAAAAACGTAATCTCCTTGCAATAATAAAGAGAATTTTTATCTTTTCAAATTTTGGTAAAGGAATCACCTTTTACTTGATTACCTTTACTTCAATTTCCATAGAACCTCCCGTATCAAGCGTAATATTTTTAATGTGGAAATAACCTTTTCTGCCCTTATTATCCTGAAAAATAAATACTTTGCCTTGCAAATCGCCAAACACATCAGTAACCACAGAATAATTTACCATTGTATGCGTATTTTTATTGTATAAAGTTACTAAATCTGCGGTTGTTTTTAAGTTAGCAAAAGTAGCTTCTGTTACATCTGTAGTGGAAACAATTGCATCATTTACCGTAGTCCAAGTGTTAATCCCTAAATCAACTTCTTGCTGCTGTCCGTAACCCGTTGGGTCAGCTTTAATTTGCGCAGGACTATGCAAATAACAGTCGTGATTTAAAGCAGTCCCTGTATATTGATAAAAAATAAAATCAATATTTGCTTGATTTGTTTTTGCATCAGCAACGTTATATGCTTTCCCATTATACAAATCCATCATCAAGGCAGCATTTGTATTCAGTTGATTTTGAACGGTAAAGGTGCTTTCTTTTAAAGGAGTAGTATCAGGTTGGGGATCTGGATCCGTAGAATTCGTACAACCTAACATAAAAAGAAAACAAGCGGAAATAAACCAAATTTTGTTCATATTAAAATAATTGATAATTATGTAATGAATAAGTGATAACTGAAAATGATATTAATTTGTTTATTATCGATATTTTGAGCGAAAATATTAACATAAACCAATTCTTACCTAGCGTTTAATAATTTACCTTATTCTATTACAATTTTCTTCGTTAATTCGCCTTTAGTATTGCTAATTGTAAGAAAATAAATGCCTTTGGTGAAAGAAGAGACGTTAATCGTCGTTTCTAAAAGCACAGAAGTGTTATTTTGTTGATAAACTAATTTACCATTTATATCCAATAATTTTAGCTTATAAACTTCGTTATTTTGGTCGTTAAATGTAACATATAGCTTGTCATTTACAGGGTTAGGATAAACTTGAACTAAAGTCTCATCTAACTGATTTTCAATACCTACAAAACTTGTAATATCTATTTTATAAACACCACCACCTACTGTTCCTGCATATAATTCATTTCCTTTTGCTGCCAAACAAAGAATATAGTAGTTAGACAGATTTGTATTCCATTCTGTCCAAGTATTTCCTTTATCGGAAGAGTAAAATGCGCCAGACCCGATTGACCCAGCTACAATAAAATCGCCATTTGCATATAAATCGAATACACTAACACTTCCTAAATCACCATTATTTACAGCATTCCAAGTTGTTCCATTATTATCCGAAGCATATACACCATAATCAAATGTTCCGATTAAAATTCTTCCATTTGTAATAGCAATTGAATATATGTTATTGCTACCCATTCCTTTATAAGTCCAAGAAGAGCCTTGATTCGCAGACACAAAAACCCCACTATCCGTTGCTGCCCATATTTGATTTCCGCTAAAAGCTAAGTCATAAGTATAATGTCCAGGCGAATTTGTCATTGTCCAATTTGTGCCATCATTATCCGTATAATACAAGGAAGCATCAGACATTGCCGCATATAAACGCCCTCCATTTGAGGCAAAATGTATTGGGGCAATCGCATAAGGAAAACTACTACCTATATTTGTCCAACTTGTACCATTATTATTAGATACATGAACTTGATAAGAAGAGGCACGCGAAGCAAATAGTTTATTATTATGCCAAATCACCGCATATCCCCCAGGGTTTGAAACGGTATTGAAATTATTTATATCCTGCCAAGTCCCATTTGAAGTTAATTTTTCAATACCACTTCCGTAGCCAGAAGTAAAAATATCGCTTCCATTGGTTGTAATTCCTGAAATATAATCTGTTAATCCTGAACCATTTGCAGCCCAAGTAAGCCCATTATCATTAGAAACGCCAAACCCATCAATGCCTGCACCCCGCACTAAACTATTGCCATTTTTTCCTAAATAGTAATAGTCTGTATCATTGTCTAACGTTTGCCAAGCGTTTGTAAAAGGAAACGTATTTTTAAAAAGTCCAACAGAACCTGCAAGAAAAACAGCATTATTATGAAAAACAATAGAACCACATGTGCTAGTATTTATATCAAATATCCCTTGATTTGCTTGGCTCCAAGTTGTTCCATTATTAGAAGAATAATAAAAGCCCCAACCATGCCCATAAGTATAAAGGTTAGTGCCATCACTTGCCAAACAACCAAACCCAGCCGAATAAATCAAATTAGACGTTGCATTACCCAAACTATCCCAAGTATTTGTGGCGAGGTTTCTTCTAAAAAGGTTTCTAGCTCCCCCTAAATACACAGTCCCGTTATGCGTAATTAATTTTTGGCACATCAGATGGTCAGATACAACAAATCCTTGATTCATGGCTTGCCAGTTATTTGCCGATGTTCTTTTAAATATGCCCGAAAATCTTGTACCAATCCATAATTCATTGTTAAAAATAGTCATTGTTGTAACTTCCCCTGCCATGTTAATTGGCTCAAAAGTCCAAGTATTTCCATCATCATCTGAATAATGTACGCCATCATAACCTGCTGCCCACACGCGATTGCCTTGTATTAAGATGTCTTTTGATGAGATTGCGTCAATGACAGACTCCCACGTATTTCCATTATCACCTGAGCGAAATACGCCAGCATACGTTGCGGTAAACCAATAACTATTATGGGTAGTAAATCCAAGTACGAAGCCATCACTTGCGCCATTCATTTTTTGCCAAGATTGCGCAAAATGGTTGCTAATTGTAACCGATAATAAAATCAATAAGAATGCAAAACGTTTCATAAGTTTTTTAATTTAATAGAATTTAAAAGTCTCTTATTTCATCAAAAGATACTTTTAATGAAACTTATGAAGGTAAAGTAACGGAGTAAAAGGGTGATTTGCTAGAAGTAACCTATATATGGCGGGATTGAACATATAGATTGCGAAAATCCCCGCTTTCCTATGAAGACAAAGCGGGGATTTTGAGCGAAAAAAGAAGAAGTTATTGTATTTTTAGTTTAAGATTCAGACTTTGCCCATTTTCTTAAAATGGGGCTACATCTATATCTATCTTCGCGGTAATTTTCGTATAATTCGTCCATGCGGCGAACACATTCGCCAAAACCGATTTCTTTTGCCCATTGCAGCAAACCTTTGGGATAATTTACCCCTTTAGTCATGGCAACGTCCACATCTTCAACAGAGGCTACCTGCCAAAAAACAGCATCAGCCGCCTCGTTAATTAGCATGATAAGAATACGGTTTAGAATTTGTGTACCTAATTCAGTATCTTCGTTAGGGCTTGGTTTTGAAGCAGATGCCGCATAATCATAAAAACCTCTGCCCGATTTTTTGCCATAAAAACCTGCTTCAAATAAGCGTTTTTGCGTAAAAGAAGGTTTATATTTTGGGTCATAAAAGAAGGCTTGAAAAACAGACTCGGTTACTCTATAATTCACGTCCATTCCAATAAAATCCATTAAGGTAAAAGGTCCCATTCTAAATCCACCCAAAGTCGTCATCGCCCAATCAATTGTAGCACAATCCGCAACACCTTCTTCCAAGATACGCAAAGCCTCTCCATAATACGGTCTAGCCACGCGATTTACAATAAACCCAGGGGTATCTTTGGTCATTACGGTTCGTTTTTTCCAGCTATCAATCAAGGTTTTAGCCGCTTCAACTACCGCTGCATCTGTTTGAACGGCAGGAATAATTTCAACCAATTCCATCAGTGGCACAGGATTAAAAAAATGAATCCCTAAGAAACGATATGGCAATTTACAAGCCGCAGCAATCGAAGCGATTGAAAGCGATGAGGTATTGGACGCCAAAATACAGTCCTTGCTTACAATGTTTTCAACTTGTTGGAAAACCTGCTGCTTAATTGCCAACTCCTCAATAATCGCCTCGATGACAAGATCTGTGTCGGCAAAATCGGACATATTAGGCGAAAATTGGATGCGTGCCAAAATTTGTTGCGCCGCTTCTGCGGTAAATTTACCCTTTTCTACTAATTTTTGAAAAGTCGCTTTTAGCTGATTTTCAGCCTTTTGCAAAGAAGTTTGCGCATTATCATATAACACAACCTCATGCCCCATCGTAGCAGCAACTTGGGCAATTCCCGAACCCATTGCGCCAGAGCCTAAGACTCCTATTTTTTTCATGGAAAATATTCTATTTTATTTCAAGCATTTAAAATAATCGAAAGGTTCAAGGCAATCAAGGCATTTAAAGAGGGCTTTACAAGCCGTTGAGCCAAATTGACTGATCATTTGTGTATTCGTTGATTTGCATTGTGGGCAGGAAACTTGGCGCGTTTGTCCCATAAGTGCCAATTTGTCGGCAGTTTCGTGTAAGGGCGCGGCAATGCCATATTCTTCGAGTTTCCTTTTTCCTGCTTCTGAAAGCCAATCAGTTGTCCAAGCAGGGGAAAGCACTTGGGTTATTTTTGCTTTTTTGTGATGTTCTGCTAGTTTTTCACGAATTTGCGTAGCAATCAAATCCATCGCAGGGCAGCCCGAATAGGTAGGCGTAATGATTACCTCTACCTCATCTCCTTCTTCTTTTACCCCTCTCACAATTCCTAAATCCAAAATGGATAAAACGGGAACTTCGGGGTCACAAATTTCTTCTAATAAAGTATAGATATTCATAATTAGTTTTTTGTAGAAACCTGATATTTTTCCTTAAAAGCAATCACCTCTTTCGTCCTATCCACTTGCGCAGGAATGGTAAAAGAAAAAGTAGATCCTTCATTTTCAATGCTTTCCACCTTAATTCCGCCGTCATTGGTTTCTACCATTTGCTTTGCCAACATCAAACCAATTCCTACCCCTTTTTCGCCCGCAGTTCCCATAGAAGGGTCAACGTGAAATTCGAACAAGTTTTTCAGTTCTTTTGCCGCAATTCCTTTTCCTCTGTCTTTAATGAAAATGGTATGAAATTTTTCCCCTTTTTGGGTAATGATTTCTACTTTTTGATTTGCATTAGAATACTTTATAGCATTTCCTATCAAGTTTTTGAGAACCAAGGTCAATAAATGCCTATCCGCCTCGACTACTAAACTGTCATTTATTTGGCTATCCAGCACAACGCCTTTTTTCGCGGCAAGGTTTTCCGCTTCATTCACACACTCGTCAATAACGGTTTTGAGCGAAAAGGCTTCAGGCGTTTTACCTAATTCCCCTAATTGAATGGTTGCCCAATAGAGAACATTGTCCATCAAATTAGAAGCCTCGTTAAATTTTTGAATTAAACCACTAGAAAGTTTCTTTTGTTGCTCATCTGTCAAAATTTTCGCCTCAATTAAGGATAAACCGCCACGCAAAGAACAAAGTGGTCCCCGCAAATCGTGAGAAATAAGGAAAAACATTCTGTCTTTAATGCGGTTGAGTTCATGCAATTCCTTGTTCTTTTGTGCTAATTGCAAGTTTGTTTCTCTTCGGATACGGTTATTTTTAAGAATCACCGCTCCAACCAAAAACAACAAACCAAAACCAATCAACAAAAACCAAACTTTTAGCCTTTGTTGCTTAATTTCTTCTTGTTGCAAGAAGTTCTCTTGGTTTAGTAAATCAATCTGCTCCTTATTTTTTCGGTCAATTTCATAGACAATTTGCAATTTATGAAGCAAATGCTCGTGTTCAACTTCTTTGGCATCATTCTCTATTTTATTATACCGTAGAAAATTCTCCACATCTCCTTTCTCTCGGTAAATCTCCGCCAATGTGGTAGCTACAATTCTTGCCTCTGCGCGAAAATCAGGGTTATTTTCAGCAATTTTCAATGTTTTTAGGGCAAATTCAATCGCTTCAGGAATGCGTCTTTGACGTTTGTAAGAAATAGCCATTTGCGCCAACGTATAAATCGTTTGGTCATCTGCCCCAATGCTCGTAGATTTACTCAATGCCTCTTTGTAATATTGTTCGGCTTTGGGGTAATTGCCTAAACTATCGTAAAGTTGCGCGATATAGGTTAGGCAACTTGCTTCATAATAGGTATCTCCACTTTTTTTGCGTTGCTCTAGTTCTTGAAAATATAAAGAAAATGCAAGTGAGTCATTGCAAAAACGTTCCTTATATAAGGTAGCCATTTGGTTATAGGCATTGCCAATATGGGTAGGGTTTTGAGAAAGCTTGGCATATTTTAATGCTTTTTGATTGTATTCTAGGGCAAGAGAATCGTTTCCCATTGCATAATAAATAACCCCAAAATTTGCCAACAAGTTGGACATATTGCCATTGTCGTGGGTCTTTTCAAAGATTTCTAAGGCTTGGCAATAATATTTTCTCGTAGAGCGATAGTCTGCTAAATTTTGATATAATATTCCAATATTGGTATAAACTTTGGCTTTTGTGTCTTCATACTTAGGGTCATTTCCTGCCAAATTTATCGCTTTAAAATATGCATCTAAAGCCCCCGCATACTTAAAACGCATATAATTTACGATGCCATACTCAAGCAGTAGCCGAATTTGCGTTCCTTTGTTATCAGTTGAATCACAGTATGTTAGCCCTTTGGAGAAAATTTGTTCCGCTTTCATATACGCCCCAATAGAAA
Organism: Bacteroidia bacterium; assembly: GCA_046160275.1. Taxonomy (GTDB): domain Bacteria; phylum Bacteroidota; class Bacteroidia; order J057; family J057; genus JBJXHA01. The sequence goes on from JBJXHA010000776.1 coordinate 15,310, forward strand.
AATAACATCGCCCATACTCATAATAGACTTTTGCCATGATTTCGGCAAAAGGAACATTCTGCCCAATAGAAATACATTGATTCCAATAGGCAAAAGCGAGCGAATCTTGCCGTTTTTTGGCGTAAACACAACCTAAAGTGTATAAAGCACGCATTTCAGAACGGGGATGCATAGCTCTTCTTGCTGTTTCTAACGCGATTTTCCCCAATCTAAGGGCAGTGTCTTGTTCAGTAGTATCCTCCGCTAATTTCTCTACTAATTGAGAGAGTGCGATGACTTTTAACGTATCGTGTTTGGCTTTTTTATAAACTAGCAAACTACTGTCTTTGTATGCTTTTCCCGTTTTTTGGGCTTGTACCACAAAGGGAAAAAGCGATAAAAAGCTAGTAATGAGTAGAATCGTAAGGTATTTGAATGGAAATGGCATATAGTATGAATACCTATTTAAATGTAGAAACATAATATGGTATTTGCTCTTTTTCTACATCTAAATAAAATAGGACACAATTTTACGTAAAAAAAACGGTTTTTACAAGAAAATATTTAGTAGGGTTTTTACAAGTCAAATGATTTTGCAGGATAGGCACAAAGCATGAACTTAATGCCTATCCTATTACAAGAGAACTTAATGCTGATGCCCACCAGGTCCATGTACGTGACCATGTGAAAGCTCTTCTTGCTCGGCAGCTCTTATGGCTAGAATTTCACCGCTAAAATTTAAGGTTTTGCCCGCAAGCGGATGGTTAAAATCCATGCGTACAACCTCCAACGTTACAGCCACAACTTTGCCAAAAAAACGATTGCCTTGCGCATCAGACATAGGAATAAAGCTACCAACTTTGAGCATTTCCATGTCAATTTTGCCTTCCTTGTCTTGGAAAGTAGTTAAAGGAAGTTCGACTATATCTTCTTCAAAATAAAGACCATAACCTTCTTCAGGACTTAGGGTAAATTCAAAAGCATCGCCTACTTGTTTTCCTTGAAGTTGTGCTTCAAAAGCAGGCAGTAACTGCCCTACTCCTATCAAAAATAGCGCAGGATTGTCGGCATTAACTCGCTCTACAGTGATTAACTCGCCATTTTCGGGCGTTTGCAAATGGTAACTCACTGTTGCTACCGTGTGTTGTGTAATTTTCATTACCTTTTAATTTTTTGAATGAATGCAATATATTGGTCAATGTTGGGGTCATCGAATGTTTCGACAACCTCCCAACCTGTACCTTTTAAAATTTCTTTCATTTCGGCTAAGGAAACGAATAAATAATCAGCCCAAGGGGTTGCGTATTTTCCATATCTCACCCGCACCCTCAATTGACCTGAAAGTCTTCCACGAACTCTATTCCACTGTAAATATTCACAGTCACTTTCGTTGTCAAAAGCTTTTCCATAAGGGTCTAAGGTTTCCGCTAAGATAGCAGCATCAGGACTCGTCATTTCATATAAAGTATGAAACAAAGCCTTTCCTTTTTCCGCATTTTCTACTAGCCCAAAATTATTTCCCATCATCAAAATGGTATCAAATACACCGAGTTCAGGGGAAATTTCGCTCACGTTACAAACCTTTGTTTTTTTTAAGCCACGTAATTTACATACTTCTATTGCCAAAGGTGAATTATCAATACCTAATACATCGCAACCCTTAGATTGAAAATAAATTGAATGTTTTCCGCCCCCACAACCCACGTCTAACACTCTCCCTTTGACAAAAGCTGCCGCAATTTGTTGAATCTCGTCCCATTCTTCGAAGGGAATCGTATAAGCATTTGAATCTCCATTTAAGGAAAAATGTCCATCTTCACGTTCAATGATGTCGTAACCGCCTTTTTTATGAACAAAAGTATCATAAATATTGTTTCCATAGGCATCTTGATGTGTTTTTAGCATTGTATTTGCTTTATAAAATGAATTAAACCCGCCCCAAAATTAAGTATTTTTTTTATTCATTCAAACAGCGAGAAGATATGCAACGAATTGTAACTTGTTTAGGTTTTTGTATTTTGTGCGGTATGGCGTGTAATTCGTTTAATTATGGATATCAAACGGCTAGTACCCCTTATTTTTATAAAAGATTAGAAGGAAATATTGGTGATAATACGCCTTTTGTTTTGTATTTGCATCGTAGAGATACAAGTCTTTCTGCGATGTATTATACGCCAAAAGAAGGCAAACTTACGATGTTAAATGGGAAAATTGATAAGCAAAATCGTTTTCAATTACAAACCCAACCAAATAGTAAGCGTAAATTGTCGCTAAATGGAGCATTGGCGGAAGAAGATGGGAATGCAATTACGGGAGAGGCAATTCAAGCGGCGGGGAAAATGGCTTTCAAAATGCAGGAAAGTTATGACAAAGCTACGGCAATTCATACGCTTTTTTATGAAAAACGAGTAGGTGATTGCCAACAGCAACCAGCAAAAGCTTGCGCGGATATTCGCTTGGAATATCCAGAGGTGAAAAATTTACTAAATTCGACAGCCAGCCAAGCCATTAATGATACGATTCGCTCGCTTGTCATTCAAAATCAATCGCCTGAAGAATACGTTTCGGATTATGTTCAAGCCTATAAAACTTTATTAGAGAACAACAAAGGCGAGGCTACGCATTACTATCATCATACTTCAGTAGATATTCTGCTCAATGAGAAAGACTTCTTGAGCATTGCCATTAATGATGTGGACTATTCGGGAGGGGCGCATGGCTCTCAAACGCGCCATTTGCGCAATTTTAATACAAAAACAGGAAAAGTCTTGACTTGGAAAGATGTTTTTCTCCC
>JBJXHA010000777.1:0-3451 GCA_046160275.1 Bacteroidia bacterium
TGCCGTAAGGTAGTTTTTTCATTTTTTTGGGAATGTTTGTTTTTTCTCCCACAAAGATAGCAAAAAAAATCTTTATTTTTGGGCTTAGGATTTTTCCCAACAGGAACGCTCATCACTTTATTATTCCCCACAAGCGGCATTTCTCGTAGCAAATAGTGCCTACATCGGATTAAAATCCGCTTTTTCTACGACTTTGCCTAATACTTCCCTTTCTTTGGTGTCGTTGGGTGATGGCACTTGGCGGGAAGTGGGGAGGAATAATTGAGGTAATATACAAAACGCGCAAGCATTTCTGCCTGCGCGTTTTCTTTATAATAAGCTAATAATTACATCATTCCGCCCATTCCGCCGCCGTGAGGCATTGCTGATCCTGCGCCTTTTTCTTCGGGTTCGTCTGTGATAACGCACTCGGTTGTGAGGAGTAAACCTGCGATAGAGGCTGCATTTTCAAGTGCTGTGCGGGTTACTTTGGTTGGGTCAATGATACCTGTTTCGAAGAAGTTTTCGTAGGTTTCGTTGCGGGCATTGTAACCGTAGTCAGCCGTTGGGTTTTCAAGCACTTTGTTTAAGATAACGCCTGCTTCTTTGCCTGCATTTTCTACGATGATACGGATAGGTTCTTGCAAAGCTCTGCGCACAATTGCTACACCGCTTCCGCAGTCGCCTACCAACAATTTGTCATTGATACCGCCTTTGCCTTTTTCCAAAGAGCTAATACAACGCAATAGTGCCACACCACCACCTGGTACGATACCTTCTTGTACGGCAGCTTTCGTTGCGTGAAGGGCATCATCTACGCGGTCTTTTTTCTCTTTCATGGCTACTTCTGTTGCTGCACCTACGTACAACACAGCTACACCACCTGAAAGTTTTGCCAAACGCTCTTGCAATTTCTCTTTGTCATATTCAGAAGTGCTAGCTTCCGCTTGTGCTTTGATTTGATTTACACGCGATTTGATGTCGTCGCTATTACCAGCACCACCTACGATAGTTGTGTTATCTTTATCAACGGTGATTTTATCAGCGCGACCCAGCATATCCAATGTTACATTTTCCAATTTGTAACCTTGCTCTTCTGAAATCACGACACCACCCGTCAAAATGGCAATATCTTCCAACATTGCTTTTCTTCTGTCGCCAAAACCTGGAGCTTTTACCGCAGCAACTTTCAATACACCACGAATTTTATTTACTACCAAAGTTGCAAGTGCTTCGCCATCAATGTCTTCAGCAATAATCAACAAGGGACGACTTGTTTGCATAGTAGCTTCCAAAACGGGCATCAAATCACGCATTTGCGAGATTTTTTTGTCATACAACAAGATATAAGGTTTGTCCAAATCCACTTCCATTGCATCAGCATTGGTTACGAAATAAGGAGAAAGATAACCTCTATCAAATTGCATACCTTCTACTACTTCCAAGTAAGTTTCCAAACCTTTTGCCTCTTCTACGGTGATAACACCATCTTTCCCTACTTTTTCCATTGCTTTCGCAATCAATTCACCGATTTCGATGTCGCTATTTGCAGAAATAGAAGCTACTTGCTCGATTTCTTTAGAACCAGAAATAGGTTTAGACATTTTTTTCAACTCAGCAACTACTACTTTCACTGCCTCATCAATGCCTTTTTTCAATTCCATCGGATTTGCACCTGCGGTAACATTTTTCAACCCTTCGCGCACAATCGCTTGCGCCAATACAGTAGCCGTAGTTGTTCCATCACCTGCCACATCAGCCGTTTTAGAAGCAACTTCTTTTACCATTTGCGCGCCCATGTTTTCGATAGCGTCTTTCAATTCCACTTCTTTAGCGACCGTTACCCCATCTTTGGTAATTTGTGGTGCGCCAAATTTCTTGTCAATCACAACGTTACGACCTTTTGGTCCTAGCGTTACCTTTACAGCATTTGCCAACGCGTCAACCCCTCTGCGGAGTTTTTCGCGTGCTTCCATCTGAAATTCGATTCTCTTTGCCATAATTTATAATGGATAATGAATAATTGAGAGTTGATAAGTGATAGGGGATAATCAGTAAATAGTTAGCAGTAATCAGTTATCACAAAGCAAAAAAAGATATTCAAATTAAATATACTTTTGAAATAGCTAACTTGCTTTATGCGCTTTACTACTAAGAAATTATCGCTATCAACTTGAAAAATAAAGAAATTTAGAAATGCGTGGAGAATTTCCTCCTAAAAAGTATTAGAGAATTGCCAAAATGTCAGCTTCTCTCATAATCAAATAATCTCTGCCACCTAAGTTAATTTCTGTGCCTGAATACTTGCCATATAGTACAACATCGCCCACTTGAACGGTCGTTGGCTCATCTTTTTTGCCAGGACCTACGGCTACTACTGTACCGCGTTGTGGCTTCTCTTTTGCCGTATCAGGAATAATGATACCGCTTGCCGTCTTAGATTCAGCCGCTGCTGGCTCAATCACTACTCTGTCTGCTAATGGTTTAATATCTACTGCCATATTTAAAAATATATAATGAAAAATTAAGCTAAAAAAATGCGCGAAATGTTGAATGTATTCCATTTGCCATTTCTGTTTCTGCTTTGGCGAAAAATATGCCAAGCAGGGCTTTCCTGCCATTTTGGTCATAGTACTGAAATTTTGGCAGTAGGGGGATTCAATACGGCAAAAGTTCAGAACTTTTTTTGGGCAGTAGCGTTTTTTTCCACTTTGGGATTTATTTTCTTGGCAAAGAAAAAAATTGTACTTTTGTGAGAAAGTAAGCAATAAAATGGAAGAAAATTATTCGAATAAAACAGGTGAGGGGCATATTTTTATTGCCAAAGTAGATGATTTGTTGAACTGGGCGCGACTCTCGTCTTTGTGGCCCATGGGTTTTGGCTTGGCTTGCTGTGCCATTGAAATGATGGCTACCAATGCCAGCAATTACGATTTGGATAGAATTGGGGTGTTTCCTCGCCCTTCACCGCGTCAATCCGATGTGATGATTATTTCGGGAACCGTTACCTTTAAAATGGCGGATAGGATTCGGCGTTTGTATGAGCAGATGCCAGAGCCGCGTTATGTTATCTCCATGGGTTCTTGCTCAAATTGTGGGGGTCCTTATTGGGAACATGGCTATCATGTAGTAAAAGGCGTGGATAAAATCATTCCCGTAGATGTTTATATTCCGGGTTGTCCCCCTCGCCCAGAAGCATTAATTGGCGGCATTTTAAAATTGCAAGAAAAAATACAGCAGGAAGAGTTTTTGGGAAAAGGGGAGGAGGAAAAAATGGATAATGGATAATGCTTTTTGCCGTTGTTGGTATGCTGATAAGCTACCAACAATGCAAAGTTGTGAAACGAAGCATTTCGTTTATTAAGATTACCAAATTAGGTAGTCCTACAAATGTAATGCTGTACGGGCTGCTTTAGCTGCCCGATAACTTGCAAAAACTTCGTTTTTGCGCTTCTGAGGCAGCTAAAGCAGC
>JBJXHA010000778.1:0-6617 GCA_046160275.1 Bacteroidia bacterium
TGCCGCAATATTCTTTCAATTCCTCCATGCTGTCCATCGTTTTGAGCAAAGAATCGCGCACCAAATTGGTTTTGCCATTATACAAATGCAATACGTCCCAAATCGAAGCCCCTTCCCCTGCGTAAGTATAAGAGTGAATATTTCCTTCAAAGTACAAAGATTCCAAATGATTTTTTGTTACCCAATCAATCGCTTTTTTGAGCAAAAACAGGTTAGTTCGCGCCAAAGTTGCCCGCGATTCAATTTTTTTGTGATTGCCGACCCCTTTAATTTGCAAAGAAGGTTGTTTCCCAAAATGGTCTTTCCATGCCAAATAATGATTTGCCAATAAGGCAATATTGGAATTAAAACGAAAACTAGAACTTAGGTTAAAATTTTGAAAATCAACTTGTTCTAAGGCATTTATTGCGTGTCGCCAACCATAAATTTGCTGATGTGTATCGCCTACAATGATTTTTTTTGCTTGTTCTTGCGCTAAAAACACATCTAACATCACAGGCGAAGCATCTTGTCCTTCATCGAAAAGAATAAAATCATATTGTAAATGTGGGCGCAAAAGTTGAAATTTTTTCAAGTAAAATTCATGTGTCAATTCAATTTCGCCTTTGTTCATTTTTGCCAGCCATTCGCGCACGCCCATTTCGATTTTTTCATAATGCTTTTCCACAAAATCGCGTGCTTCCCCTGCTTCTATAATGTCTAAATAATTTACTTCTTGTACTTTTTGGGCAGTTTGATTGCAAAAATAATGGGCAAATTTTTGAATGTGATTTGCTAAAATATATTCCGAATTTGCCTCTCTTCCAATTCTTTTTAGTTTTAAAATGTCCTTAACTTCATGTAGTTTGTAACTTCCTTCCTTTTTTAATTGAAATTTACTCCCTCTCACAATTTGCGAAAAAGCCAAAGAATGTGCTGTTTCAATACGAACATTCGACAAACCCATTTTAGCAAATTTCCGTTCTGCTTCTTTCTTAACTGATTGATTAAAAGCGAGATACAAAATAGAAGCATAACGAGGACGCGCCATCGCATACTGAATCAAGGTACTCGTCTTTCCGCTACCTGCCACCGCATTAATTTTCGCATTTTCTTGATTTTCAACAATTTCAGCCTGTTCTTCTGTGAGTTTCCACATATTTTTATCTTTTCTGTTGGTGAATTTGTCCGCAAATTACATTTTTTTACTAAAAAAATACACTTTTCGATAAGAAAAAAGACAGCTTACTGCTCACGCAGTAAACTGTTACTTGCCGAAGCAAGGTTTTTATTATGCAATTCTTTTTTATTTTTTTACATACACGCTTCTTTGCTGATAACTTTTTTCTGCTTGAATATAAAGTTGGTACATTCCATTGGGAACATTTTGCACGGCACATTTGATTTCATTTTCTCCTTTATCAAGCTTCACTTTCTTTTTCCAAACAATGTCTTGTTTCCCATCTAATAACATCAATTCTACTTCTTGGGCTTTCGTAGCAGTAAGGGCGAAGGAAAAATTATCACTTGCCAAAATAGTTTGTGGGTTTGCAGCTTTCAATTCTGCTTGAGGGCGTTGATAATGAGCCGTATAGAGGCTTGTTAAGGAATGATTTTGAGCAAAAGCTGTGATTGAGAAAAAGAAACAGATGATAGCGAATAATGTTTTCATTTTGCTTAGATAAATAATTGTGTGATTGAATTTGATGTTACAAAGGTAGGGGCAATTCGGTGGGGAAAAATGGAAAAAACAAGGGTGAAAGTAACGCAAAAAGTGGTAATCTGTTTGTATAATTTGTTGATAATCAGTGTTTTGTGCAGCAAAAAAAGGTGACTTACTTTTAAAAAGCAAGCCACCTTTTTTACAAATTCTTTTACTATGATTTTAATTTAATACCCAAAATCCTTCAAATAACGGCTACTGTCTTTCCATTCTTCGGCAAGGCGCACATATAATTTAAGGTTTACTTGCTTTTCAAGTAGTGTTTCGATTTGTTTGCGGGCATTTGTCCCAATTTGTTTAAGCATTGCCCCGCCTTTGCCAATCACCATGCCTTTTTGTGATTGTCTCTCCACATGAATTTCCGCATCAATCTGCACTATTTTAGGGCTATCTTTAAAAACCAACACACTCACCTCACAACTATAAGGTAATTCTTCGTGCATCAACAAGAAAATTTGCTCACGTATCATTTCCGCCACAAAGAAACGCTCAGGTCTGTCCGTGATTTCTTCCGTATCATAATAAGGAGGATTTTCTGGTAAATGCTTCAAAATCAACTTCTTTAAAGTATCAATGTTGCCTTCTTTCAAAGCACAAACATCAACTTCCTCTGTTACGGTAAGTTGTTTTTTAATTTCCTCTTTTCGCGCAATAGCTTCGGGTAAGGTAACTAAATCAATTTTATTCATTGCCAAAATAATCGGAGCAGTTGCTTTTTTTGCCAAATTGAACAATTCTTCTTCGGGAAAAGTTTCGTCAGCCGCAATCAACAACACAATCACATCAGCCTCATCTAAGGCAGAATCTACAGCGAGCATCATCTTTTCATGCAATTTATATTTAGGTTTTATTACACCTGGTGTATCCGAATAAACGATTTGATAGTCCTCACCTGTGTCTATTCCGCGAATATGATGGCGCGTAGTTTGCGCTTTTGGGGTGATGATGCTCAATTTTTGTTTTAATAAAACATTCAACAAGGTCGATTTCCCTGCATTTGGCTTGCCAATGATGCTTACAAACCCGGATTTATAAACTTTTTCCATAAAATTAATAGTCTGATTAGTAAATACTTACAAATATTTTTTGCAAAAGTAACACTTTTTTTCAAAAAATATTTGCAAAGTTAAAAAAAAAGCAGTTACTTTGCATCACAATTAAGAAACAAACGTTCTTTAGTATATCGTTTAAAAATATATCGCGAGGTGGAGCAGTGGTAGCTCACCGGGCTCATAACCCGGGGGTCGTAGGTTCGAGTCCTGCCCTCGCAACCACAAGTCCGTAAATACATTAAGTATTTACGGATTTTTTTTGCTTAAATTTTACACTTTCATTGATATTTTTAGTTTTTTGCCTAAAAAATTTGCATTTCTATAAAAACCAGCTTATAATTGTAGCTTCATTCTCATTTTTTTCGTAAAACACCATGAATAAAATTGTAACGATTGCCAAAAAAGTAATGCTAGTAATTGCTTGTTTAATCCCCGGTGCCATTGTGATAGGGTTGATTGAAAGCATTAATGCAAAAATTTATCCGCAACCAGCAGGCGTTTCTTTCGAAACCTACCTCAACAGCCTACCCATGATGGCTTTTTGGATTGTGTTATTAAGTATGGTACTAGGAACGATGGTTTCTAGCTTTGTGATTTCCTGGATAGACAAACCTAATGCAAAACAAAATGCATGGATTATAGGAGTGCTTTTCCTAATTATTGGTTGTATTAACCTTGCTTCTTTTCCGCATCCCACTTGGTTTACCATTGTAAATGTGTTAGTTTTTATCCCTGCGGCTTTATTTGGGTCAAATTTGGCAATGCGTTGGAGCAAGACTACTGTTTAAATGAATAATCAACTCATTTTGAATTTGTTATACTTGATAACTGTTTACTGTTAATTGTAAATTGCTAATTAAATCTACACGATTCTTCATTTTCTTCCTTTTTTCATCTATTTCTTGTGTAAATTTGTGCCCCAAAATACGTACAAAATGAAAAAGGATTTGGTTTATTTTCTGTTCCCGATATTGATGTTGACTTTTTGGACTTCTTTTGCCCAATCAGACACTACAAAAAAGAAAATTCGGATTATCAGTGCTGATCAAATGATTGCGGAGCAGATAAACGGAGAATGGGTGGATCGCTTGGTAGGAAATGTGCAAGTGGAGCATGACTCTACCATGCTGTATTGTGATAGTGCTTACAATTATCGCGGCTCTAATACTATTAAAGCATTTAGTCGTGTACGGGCAGAAATGCAGCGAGGTACAACCTTAAAATGCAATGAATTAGAGTATGATGGAAATACAAAAATAGGGGAGGCGGTAGGCGCAGCTTCCATTAATAATAAAAAATCAATTTTGACAAGCGATAGGTTAACTTACTATCGCGGTGAAAACTATGGTTTTTTTAATACAGGCGGAAAATTGGTTGATGAAAAAACGACTTTGACAAGCCAGACAGGGTATTATTATCCCAATGAAAATATGGCGCATTTTAAACAAAATGTTGTCCTCATTAATCCTGATTTTACCCTCAAAACGGATACATTGGGCTATGATACCCAAAAAGATATGGCAATTTTCATGGCAAAAACGAACATTGTCAGCAAAAAAGGAGAGGTGATTAATACAGAAAGTGGAACGTATGAAACCAAAACCAAACGCCTAAATTTTACTTCTCGTACCAATTTGGAAGACAAAGACAACATTGTAACCGCAGATTCGATTGATTACCACGATGATACGCAAATTGCTTATATGAATAAAAATGTGGTTTTGCGCCAAAAAGACAATAAATTGGAGATTACAGGAGATTATGGCGTTTTTTATAAAAACAAAGATGAAAGCATGATAACCCAAAACCCACGAGCTGTTTTGCGGGGCGAAAAAGATACAACGATTATTACCTCTGATACTTTATTTGCGCTAAAACGAAATGGAAAAGACCTTGGAATTGCGAAGAACAACGTGCGTTTGACGAAACCCGACAATTCTTTAGAAATTACAGGTGGCTATGCTACTTTTTATAAAGAAACGGAAGAATCTATGATTACGCAAACGCCTGTGGCGATTTTTCGCAGCAAAGAAGATACGACTACCATTTTTTCAGATACTTTGATTACCCAAAAACGAAATGGCAAAGATGTAGGCATCGCAAGGCATAATGTTCGACTTGTTCAGGCGGATAGTACGCTCAAAGTGCGTGGCGAAAATGGACTTTTTTACCGAGATACAGACGAGAGTATTATTACAGGAAAGGTGATTGCTGATATTTTGCAAAAAAATGATACACTACAAATTACTTGCGATACCTTGATTGCCCAGAAAAAAAATGAGGAGCAAATTGGCATTGCACGCGGAAATGTCCATGTTACGCAGGCTGATAGTTCCTTAGAAGTTTTTGGAAATCGAGGCGTATTTTACAAAGATAAAGAAGAAAGTAACATTGTGGGAAATACCTTAGCCATTCAAAAAACAAAGGATAATACAATGTATATTGCTGCGGATAGTTTGTATTCTAAGCAAGCAAAGCAAAATAAATTTGGCGTAGCAACAGGAAATGTCATTTTACAAGAAGGAGATTCTACTTTGGAGGTGAGAGGCGGAAGGTGCTTATTTTACCAAGATAGGCAAGAAAGTTTGATGAGTGACAATCCTATGGCAATTCAGCGTTTTGACAAAGACACCTTATTTATTACGGCTGATACTTTGTATGCGGTGGAAGATACGATAACTAAAAAGCGTAATTTTCGGGCGTGGAATCATGTCAATATTTTTATGAAGGATTTGCAAGGCGTTTGCGATTCACTCGTTTATTTTAATAGTGATTCGATGATTGTTTTGTATCGTCAGCCCATGCTTTGGTCTGATTCTTCGCAGCTTTCGGGTGATACCGTTACCATTTGGATGAAAAACAAAAAAGTGGATTCCATGCTAATCAGCGTCAATGGTTTTTTGGTTTCGCAGGAAGATACTGTCGGCTTCAATCAAATCAAAGGCAAAGAAATTCGCGTGAAATTTGCCGAAAATAAATTACAAAAAATGCACGTTGTGGGCAATAGTGAGAGTTTATACTTTATCAAAGATGACAAAAAAGGCGGCTATCAAGGCGTAAATTCCGCATTGAGTTTGGAGATGTTTATTTTTCTAAAAGAAAACAAGGCGAATAAAATTATTTTCAAAGGAAAAACCGATGGAAGTTATTCGCCTTTATATGAAGTCTTAGATAAAGAAAATAAATTAGAAGGAATGATATGGAAGCCTGAAAAACGCCCTAAAAAGCCTAATTTTGTGCCAATAAATATTCTAAGTCGAGCAAACTAAGTAGGGGATAGTTAAAATCGTAAAACCTTCCCCTTTTCAGCAATGACTTGCTTCGCCTCTTTCCATTCGGGTAATGTATCCCCTTCGTAGGTATAAGTAGCCAATTCCGTAGCGATATTTGCACTTTCTTTCATGGCTTCGGCGTGCGCTCCTGAACGCATAAAGGCTTTCATGTCGGCTTCACTTTCCCAAGCAGAAAGGGTGTAGTGCATATAGCCTAGCCCCGTATTTTTCATACGAATAAAGCCTTTTTGCTGCTGCATTTGTCGCGTAATCTGCAAGCCGTTCCATGATAACTTGAAAAATTGCCACAACGAGCGTAAACGAATAGAAGTAATGGTAATAATCATAAAAATAAGCGATAAGTGAAATGTGAGAGTTGGCAAATAAAGTAGTTGATAATCAGTGTTTTAGTTGTCAATATTTAATTTGTTTACTCTTGCACTGTTATTCGCATATAATAACTGCTTTCTATCAAAATAGTTAGACTTTAGATGAGGTAAAATTTCTCATTTTTTAGCGCGGGATTTAAATCCCGCGCTAAAAAATGAGAAATTTTACCTCATCTAAAGTCTAACTATTTTGATAGAAAGC
>JBJXHA010000779.1:0-16129 GCA_046160275.1 Bacteroidia bacterium
TATTTTTGTTTATATGCTTAAAAAGGAAGTCCTGCAATCAATTCAAAGCCTTGTAGCATCAAAAAGTACTTACTTTTGATAAGTATTTAGGTTTGTAAAAGAGGCAGGGGATTTTTTTTTGAAAAAATTTAATAATTAGCAAAAAAGGCATTTTTTTTGCTGTAAATATATAGTATGATAACTGCGCAAAGTCCCGTCTTTCTGCAAGAAACTTATCAAACCTAGTTTTAACATTTTGCTTGATAAAATACTTACAGTATGACCGTTGCACAAAACCCCGTCTTTCTTTAATAAACTTATCAAACCTAGTTTTGAAGCATTGCTTGATAAGATACTTACAGTATGACAACTAAAACATAAATCATTTAACTTAATTATAATCTTATGAAATCAAATTGGTCTTATCTTTCAAATCCCTTTGATAACGTTACGAAACGTAGTTTTAAAAAAATGTTAATTATCGCTACTGACCATAATGATAAGTTATTTAGTCGTATTTCAGACCCAGATATTAATAATTTATATGTACAATATCAGCCTTTATTTTTGGCGTTTAAAGATGCTTATGATAGAATAGGAACAAGTGCAAGTGCTTATCGTGCAAGTACGATAGTCGTAGAAAATTTGTTTACGCAATTAATGAGTACCAAAGTAAAACAATGGGATATTTGGGTACAAAATGTATTTTTTGATGATACACCCGAATATGCTTTACTATTTCCTGAACGTAGAGGCGCATTTCAATCAGGTGCTTATGATTTGCGTATTTCGGCTATTCGTAAATTAAGAGATGGATTAGCAAATTATCCTGCATTATCTAATGTTTATAATGATGTAGTTGCTTTTTTGGGACAAATAGAAACAGCAAGAAGCATACAACAAGGAAAAGAAATAGATGAAAAAGCAGCTTCTGCAAATATAGAAGATGCAAGGGTAAAGTTAGCAGATTGTATGCAAGGTATTATGGGTTTTTTGATGTATAAATATCAAGGTGATGTAAGTAAAGTAGAATTATTTTATGAGCTTCAATATTTTCGTTCTAGCTCAAATAATGATAGTAACACAATGCAAACGCATACAATTACAAGCAATAACCGATTAAATTTATATAAAGGAGAATTAAATGATAGATCTAATATTACGATAGAAAACACGAGTAATGATAATGTTTCTATCTTTACAAGTGGAGTATTAAATAGTAATGTCCCTGCTAATGCCTTGATTTTATTACCAAAAGAAATTGTTTCTTTCTTTGCCGATGAATATTCAGACGGAACAGGATTTGATACGCTGGTAATTGTCAATAGTTCTGGAAGCAGTATCGTTATAAAAGTGGATAAAGAGCAGGTTTAGCTAGTATTTGTTATAAATTTATTGCATAAAGGAGAAAAAGCAAATGTTAATAACGCTTTTTCTCCTTTAAATGCTTGGAATAATAATAATTCTATTTCTTTACAAATTAATGCTACTTGTTAGATAGCGTTATAAGTTTGAAATTTTTTTACTGCAGAATTAACTTCTCTGTCCAGTGTTTTTCATCTTGAAATACATGAACAATATACAAGCCTTTGGGATAATTAGCAAGATTAATTTCAGAAAGATTAGACACTGATAACTCTTTTATCGTTTTTGCTTGAGTGTCTTCAATGCGTAAACGAGTAGGTTCCGTAACATTTACCCAAATATTTCCTGTACTGGGATTAGGATATAACTTATAATGCTTTGATAATGAGTTATCTATTCCTGAAAAAGGGCTTGCTTGATAAGCAAAAGCTCTTGGCGAAATATCCGCAGAAATCATGGAAGAACTAAATCCGCTAGACAAATCGAGATAACCTACACTGCCCGTAGAAACATAATCTGTTTCAGATACAAACATTAAGTTGGTGGTTATATCATACCCAAAGCCATAATAAAAGCCTTGAAAACTTGACAAGGTATCCACTTGTTGATTTGCAGGATCATAAGCGAGAATTTTCCCATTCGATTTTTTGAGGTAAATTTTGGAGGCATCTGAGGTAAATCCATCTGCTTTTTGGACTACTCCTGTACTTGTAATCAGATCAGTTGCGGTCTCAACTTGGTGAATTGTTGTGTTTGTTGTAAAATCAGGATTATAGGTAAAACAGCCGATATATACCTCATCGTCAATAACTTGCAGTTGATAAGGATTTTCTGCTGTTTCTATATTTTTGATAAAATCTTGCCCTGCTAAGTCCACAACAGCTACTACCGTATCTCCATAATAGCCCGACAAATAGGCTTTGTTATTGACAACGACTACCTCTTCTCTTGCACTTCTTACCTTCGTTGAATCAAGGTGATAAACTTCGTTCAAGGTTGCCAAATCATACACACGAAAATAAGGGTGGACTGTTCCGCAAACTAATAACTGATTGTTATAAATAGCAATTCCGCGTGCACCTAAATTTGGCGTAACGGATTGACTATTAAAGTTTTGTAAGTCATATCTAAGTACATTTCCTTCTACATAACCATTTACCACGTACAAATGTGTTGGGGAAAGTAACAACGCATTTCCATAAGCGCCTACACTATCCAAATGTTGGTAAACGCCTGTATCTGAGGAAACTACGCCAAGACTGCCTTTTCTGCCAGAAGTACCTTCATTTAAAATATAGACTTGACTTCCTGGGGCAAGCTGCGCAAATGTCGAAAAAGAACTAAAAAAACCAATAACCAAAAACGCTAGTAAACTTTTGTTTAAGTTTTGAATTGAAATCATAAAAGATAATTAAACAATAATTGAAAAATACAAATATCGTACAAGTGTAAAGTAAAAAAAGATAAGGTGCAAGTTTTTTAGAAGAGGAGGTCAAAAAAGGTCAACCTTAATTTTGCTTATGCTTAGTGCCAAGATTGGGGAGTAATAACAGCCAAACGATACGTATCAAAACAAAGAGCGCAATCATCCCAAATCCATGCATAACCGCTATGGCAGGCGGGGGCGCGCCTTCTAATCCGAAGCGGACATTTATAAAACGAATAACTTGCGCTCCCATTTCAATCAAAAGCCCTAATACCAAGATGAGAACCCCATAATATTCGAGGTCGTGTTCCCATTGAGCCTTTTCTTCACTCTTATCTTCCTCTCCTTGTCGGCTTTTGCGCAACAGGGTTTCACGACTTTCTAAGACTACTCCTAAGCCAACCAATAAAATGGCGATAGTTTCCCCATCTTCTAACAAACTTTCATAGGCGTTTAGGTTGTGGGTTAGCAGTACGGTCTCTACTCGCTCGAAGACCAAGAAGAAGAGGAGGAGAAGGGTAACAAACGTTAGAAATAACATGAACCAGCGATTGGCTAGGAATTTGGCTATCATATATTTGGGCTTATTTATTTTATGAAGGCAAAGAAGATACTTGATTTATGGGTGATGGCAAAAATATAATGCTGTACGGCTTGCTTTAGTTGTCCGTACAGCATTACATTTTTAGGGCTAGCGATTTATTTACAGGCTATGTCCCATTTTTTCTCTTTTAGTTTGCAGATACAATTCATTATGCGGATTGGCAGTGATGGAAATTGGCACATTTTCGACAATTTCTAAACCATAACCAATTAATCCTGCGCGTTTTTTGGGGTTGTTGGTCATTAATTTCATTTTAGCCACGCCCAAATCTCGTAGAATTTGCGCCCCTACGCCATAATCACGCTCGTCCATTTTGAAGCCTAATTCTAAATTTGCCTCTACCGTATCGCGCCCATTTTCTTGTAATTTATACGCTTTCAACTTATTTAACAAGCCAATGCCGCGCCCTTCTTGGTTCATATACAAAATCACGCCTTTACCCGCTTCATTTACCATTTCCATTGCCTTTGCCAACTGAGGACCGCAATCGCAGCGACAAGAACCAAAAATATCGCCTGTAACACAAGATGAGTGAACTCTCACTAAAATTGCTTCCTCTTCGTTCCATGTTCCCTTTACCAAAGCCAAATGCAATTCCCCTGAATTAAGTTGACGATAGGCGTGCAATTCAAAATCTCCTTTTTCGGTAGGCATCTGCACATCAATTTCACGCGCAATTAAAGATTCATTTTTTAAACGATATTCGATTAAGTCCTTGATAGTGATGAGTTTCATGTCAAACTGACGTGCCACTTCACATAATTCAGGTAGGCGAGCCATTGTTCCATCATCATTCATAATCTCCACAATTACGCCCGCAGGTTCAACGCCCAACATTCTCGCCAAATCTACCGCAGCCTCTGTATGACCAGGACGGCGCAAAACTCCGCCACTCTTAGCTTGCAAAGGGAAAATATGCCCAGGGCGCCCAAAATCTTCAGGTTTTGCATCACGGTGAATTAGACGCTGCACCGTTCTTGATCTATCTGCTGCCGAAATTCCCGTAGTGTTACCTTCATACAAATAATCCACAGAAACCGTAAAAGCCGTTTCGAGCGTGTCTGTATTTCTTGCCACCATCAATTCCAACCCCAACTCTTTGCAACGTTTTTCTTCTAAAGGCATACAAATCAATCCGCGCCCGTATTTTGCCATAAAATTAATGACTTCTGGCGTTACATAATGCGCAGGAATCAAAAAGTCGCCCTCATTTTCGCGGTCTTCATCATCTACAACAATAATCATTTTCCCTTGTCGCAGGTCAGCAAGTGCATCTTCAATCGTATCAATGTGAATATGTTCCATAAAAAATGGTCTAGAATAAATGTGATTTTGCTACAAAATTACGATAATTATAAAGGAAAAGGAAATATTGAAGGGAATTGTTTCATGATGTGAGAATTTTCGTGAAATATCTGTTAAAACTTTCCATTTTAACAAGGATAAAAAACAAAGCTTATCCATGTAGCAAATAAAAAACAGCTTGCTAGAATCTTGTCTAACAAACTGTTTTCCTATATAAAAGTCTAAAAAGGATTAGTAATCAGCGTTTTGCGGGTCCCAATTTGCCCAACCGCTTGTCCAATCCGTTGTACCAAATGCACCTCTATAGCTTACATTTTCCAAACCAGAAAGTTTTGCGTGAGTGAAAGCTGCACCACTCAAAGCAGGAGAACCTGTAAGTGGCAAGAAGTTAGGAGCTGTGAAGTTGAAAGGATTGTTGATTTGCAAAGCTGCATTTTCAATCAAAGAAGTATTGTTATTGCTGTCAAACCAGTTTTGCATAGAGAAAGCAAAAGTAGAATCTGTTGAACCAATGGTAGAAGTACAACCTGCAATCAAGTTATTTTGGAACGCCAAATCACCTGCATTTGCATTTGCGGTAGTGCCAGCACCATCAATATAAACGCCTAAAGGAAAACCTGTAATAATTGAGTTGAAAATACTTTGCTTGCTATTACGACGAATGTGTGCGCCACGCTTGTAGTTTGCATCAACGGTGGTAGCAGCAGTTGCTTTAGGTCCAAAAATACTTACATTTGAGAAAACTGCTGAAGTAAAAGGAGATGCAGCAGAAGCATTTGCATCATTATCAGACTCAAAACTATTAGAACCTGAAATGTCAGCTTTTGCAGGGTCGCGCAAAGAAACTAAAAATTGTCCTTTTCCTGAAAAACCGTTATCTGTGTCGAAGTCATCATCTAATCCTCTGAAAGCAACAAGATGTTTTACGTTTACGTTTCCACCGAAAAATTCGTAAGAATCATCGCCAGAATAAGAAACTTGAATATAGTCAATCATGGTGCCGCTACCTACTCCAGCCATGGTTAAACCATTGATTTCTTGGTTAGGTTGGAAAGGAATCCCTGCGAACTCAATACGAACATATTTTAATGAACCTGAATTATCTGCAGCATCTGTTCCGCCATAAGTTGCGCCTGTTCCTCCTTCTACTGTTCCTTCACCACCTGCCAAATTTACAGGAGCTTTTCCGCAAATGATAATTCCACCCCAATCACCATAATTTCTTGCACCTTTTGCTAAGTTAGAAGTGAAGATAATAGGTTTGCTTGCAGTACCTTCTGCCATGATTTTGCCGCCTCTGTCAATAATCAAAGTTCCTTTGGTGTCTTTATCTCCTCTTACAATCACGCCTGGCTCAATCGTAAGCGTTACCCCAGTTTTCACATGCACGAAATTTTTCAAGATATAGGTTCTGCCTGCTACCCAAGTCGTATTAGTCGTGATGTCAGTCGTTATATCGCTAGGCGCGTAGGTACAAGTGCCATCATCTTCTGTTGCATCAGGATTGTAATTGCTAGAAGTTGGGTCGGTGCAACCTTGAATTTTGTTACATCCAGAAAAAGAACCTGCCGCTAAAAGTGCTGCCAATGTCCAAAATGAAATCGTTTTTAACTTGTTCATAAAAGAATGAGTTGAAAATCTGTGTTAAATTTGATGGTGCAAAGTAAGGCTTCGATTGTTAATAAAAAGTTAGGAAAAGGTAATCTTTAAGGTAAATTTATGTGAGATAAAAGTAAATTTCGGAATGGTAAGTAATGGAAAATTAATAATTGAGAATGGGAAATTATTTTAACTTATTTATTATCAATGCTTTGAGTGAGAATGTTTACATGAATTAATCTTGCTACTAAAAAAAATGCTTGCAGATAAAGTAAAATCGCTGCACTTTCGTCTTCTCCTTATATAATGCAATTTCATTAAGGGCATGGAACTTATCATGGCAGAAAGCAAACCAAGTATTTCGCAAACAGTCGGGCGTTATGGCAAACAACTGTTTCGGTTTATTCGTGGCAAGGTGCCAACGAATGAAGATGCGGAGGACATTTCGCAGGAGGTTTGGTATCAATTTAGCAAAATATGGGACATTTCAGAAATAGAAAGTTTGTCGGGTTGGTTGTATCAAGTGGCGCGAAGTAAAATTACGGATAGGTTTCGGAAAAAGCAGCCAGAAATGTTGTCTAATTTTGAATACCAAACAGAAGAGGGAGAGGTAAATTATGCCAATTTGATGTTGATGGACAGCCAACCTTTGCCTGAAGATGCGTTTTTTCGCCAACTTTTTTGGGACGAATTAATGCAGGCATTGGAAGAACTTCCTGAAAATCAGCGTAATGTATTTATTTGGAATGAAATGGAAGACATGACTTTGCAGGAAATCGCGGATAAGACAGGTGAAAACCTAAAAACCATTATTTCTCGCAAAGGCTATGCGGTAAAATCGCTCAGAAAACGCCTACAATTTCTGTATAACGAACTCAATCAAATGTGACAATATGAGAAAAAATGCTAAATTTATCCTTCCTTTTTTATTTCTTGCCTTCTTTTTAGGGCTTTCTTGGGTGGTTCAGCTTCTGTGGAATGGAATTGTTGTGCCTACCTTTTCACTCAATCCCTTTACCTATTGGCAGGCTATGGGCTTTTTTCTCCTTTGTCGAATTTTGGTGGGTGGTTTTAGAATGGGAGGAATGTCGCATCAACATCAGGAAAAATGGCGCAATATGACAGAAGAAGAACGCACGCAATTCAAAGAAGCGTGGCGAAAGCGTTGTGGAAAAGGCGAAGGGTAGGAACGTTTTTGGGCTACATTAAGAGCTAGAGCCAATATATTTGTGCGAAAAAGTTTGTCTTTTTCCCGTAATCTACGCTATCACCACTTGGCTACTAAACTCTTTTTCGTTCACTACAACCAACTCTGTCTATCAACACTTTTTTGATAACTACCCAGTCGTCCTATTGCCAAATCGATGTTAGCTGCCGTAATTTTCTTTCAGTTTCCTCATCAAAAGTCTTACTCCTTGTTGTGTATCTTGGTTAAATGAATTAGTGAAAATGATATAAGCCTTTCCTTTCATTCTATCAATATGAACAAGTGAATAATAGGTTGCAGCTGTGCCCGAATGTGTTGAAAGTTCTTTTCCGTTTTCATAAATATTAAACCAACCCATGGAATAGTTTTCAATTCCCTTATGAATAAATTTATAGGTGTCAGCTTTTAAATAGTTGTTTTTACCATTAATACCTTGTAAATTTAATTGAATAAATTTGGTATAGTCCTTTAACTTAATATTTATGTCTCCTGCTGGTTCGGTAAAATCCAAATGATAATCGACTGTTGATGGAACGGGAATGAGTTTGCCATTTTCAAAACTATGTCCCCAAGTATCTTTTTGTTTTTGGTTTTCGGGCCAAGATAATTTTACATTTAACTTTAAATCTTTATTGAAAACTTTCTCAACTAACTGCTCCCAACTTTTACCTGTTACTTTTTCTAACATTAAGGTAGCCAAGGTATATCCTGCATTTGAATAAATGAATGGATTTTGTTCGTCAAGTTTTACAGGGTCTAATGTCAATACAAACTTTCCGAACTGTTTTCTTTTCTCTTGGTTTGTTCCTTTAAAGTCAGGTATCACAGGGTCGTTTTCGCCTTGGAATGGCTGTATTCTTCCTCTATGAGAAAGCAAATCTTGTAGCGTAATCTTTATATATTCTGGTTTACTTTTTTCTTTCCATTTAGGAAATATATCAAAGAATGGAGTGTTCCATTTCAGTTTTCCTTTTTCTACGTATTTAGCAATCATAAAAGCGGTCATTGCTTTCGTGTTTGAGCCAATATGAAATCGGTCGTTTGATGTTGCAATGTCGGGCAGGTCAAGGGAATGCCTGCCCAATGCGGCAATTTCTAAAGTTGATTTACTGTCAATAACAGTATAACCCATTTCTGGAATGTGGTATTCCTTTCTAATTGAGTCAGCGAACTGAATTGTTTTTTTTTTTGCGCCCATACATGATGGGTATGATTTAATACCAAGATGGCTATCCAGAAAATCTTTTTCATGTTGTTTTTGGATTTTTTAATTGTAACATTGAAGAAAGGGTTAGTAGACTAATACTTATTCCCATCCTCCGCGTTCCATTCTCCTCGCTGCAAATATACATATTTCCCCCTAAAACGACAAAAAATGCGAAAAGCTGCTGTAGGGCAAAGAAGAACTTTTCTCAAGGGGAAATTGCGTACCTTTTTTGCCCTTTTTTCCTTCCTGTAGGAGTTTTATTGTTTTTTTCAATAATATTGAGTTATCAAATGCTAGATATTTTGTTTTTGCTTAAAATGTATCTATATTTGCCACCAAACGATATTGTGCTAGTAATCAATTTATTATGAATAAAACATCTACTTTCTTAGCTTTATTTTTCCTAAATTATTTCTCGTCTTTATTGGGGCAAAATCCCATTCCTCCTTTTTCTATTTACAATTCGTATGGGACAGTGGGAGACCCTCAACGTTTGCGAGATGCTGCTAATACGAGCGCAAATATCTATGCTTGGCTTCCTGTTTCTCACTATTATGTGGCTGTTTCTTGGGCAGGTACTGCTAATGGCTACAATTGGGTAGGGGTAAATGTACCTGGAACGGGAGCAACAGCTCCTGCATTGAGATATACGGCTTACGGTTATGGCAACCCGCCTGGTATCCCTTGCGAAGAACAAATGCTTCCACAAGGCTCTGGCAATTTTATTTTAGACATAAACTCCACCTTAACCATACGGTCTGCTGCGGGAACTGGAAATGCCGCCGTTACGATTGGTGGTGCAGCTGCAAAAGTATTTAATGGTCAAAAATATAGGTGGACAGGAGCAACGGCTACAGCAAGTGGATTTACCTGGTATAGAATTTATTTGCCCGATAATTGTAGTCAAACCATGGGTTGGATTGCTGATGTAGCCGGAACGGCAATTGATGTTATAGGTTCAAGTTTGCAAGCAATTCCTGTACCTACGGGGCTTACTTGTTCCACGCTAAGCACTTCTTCTATCTATTTGAACTGGAATAATGTATGGTTTAATTGCTCTCCCATTCAGTATCAAGTATATAGGAATGGGGTCTTAATTGCCACTACTACTACTTCTGCTTATACAGATAATGGCTTAGCACCTGGTACATCGTACACCTATAATATAAGAGCTATCTATAATTCGTTTTATTCTGCCAATGTAACTACTTCTTGCGCTACTGTGGGCTGCTCTGTGGCTGCTTCTGGTATATCAGGAGTTTCAAGTCTTTGTGCAGGGCAAAGTACAAGCTTGAGCGTTACGGGGGGAAGTTTAGCGAATGGGGCAAATTGGGCATGGTATAGTGGCGGTTGTGGTGGAACTTATTTAGGCAGTGGCTCAAGTATTTCGGTAAGTCCTACTGCGAATACAAATTATTTTGTGAGAGCAGAAGGGGCAGGTTGCGCAAATACCGCTTGTGTTTCACATACGATTACGATGAACAGCAACTCCACTGCGGCAAGTTCTATTAACGGAAATACGAATATTCTGTCGGGCAATAGCACAAGCTTAAGCGTAGTGGGAGGTTCATTGGGGACAGGCGCAAGTTGGCAATGGTATAGTGGCAGTTGCGGAGGGACATACGTAGGAAGTGGCTCAAGTATTAACCTTTCTCCTTCTACTACCACCACTTATTATGTTCGGGCAGCAGGTACTTGTAATACAACTTCATGCACAAGTATTACCATAAATGTAAGTTCTTGTTCTTCTGCTCCCACAGGAATTGGGGGAAATGCTTATTTTTGTAGTGGTCAAAGCACAACTTTATCTGTACAAGGCGGAAATTTAGGAACAGGTGCAAGTTGGAAATGGTATAAAAACAGTTGTGGAGGTACTTTAGTAGGAACTGGGAGTAGCATTAGTGTTTCTCCTTCTTCTACGGCTACCTATTATGTTCGAGCAGAAGGCGGTTTGTGCGGTATAACTACCGCTTGTGCAAGTAAATTACTCACGATTACAAGCTCTCCTGTCGCAGCTACTGGTATTACAGGCAACACCTCTATCGTTGCAGGCAATCCTACGACTTTAACCATTCAAGGGGGGACTTTAGGAGCAGGCTCAAACTGGAAGTGGTATACAAGTACTTGCGGTGGCACATTAGTAGGAACGGGAGTAAGCAAAACTTTTTATCCTACAAGCACTACCACCTACTATGCAAGGGCGGAAGGGGCTTGTGGCAATACGGCTTGTGTGAGTTTTACCGTAAACGTGGTGGGTTGTTCAGTTGCCCCTACAGGTATCTCAGGTCCTGTGGGACTTTGTCCGGGACAAAGTACTACTTTATCTGTTGCTGGCGGTTCATTAGGAACGGGTGCTTCATGGAAATGGTACAAAGGTGCTTGTGGAGGCACTTTGGTAGGTACGGGTTCAAGCATCGTTGTTTCTCCCACCACTTCTACCGCCTATTTTGTGCGAGCTGAGGGAGGAGCTTGTGGAACAACCGCTTGCGCTGGGGGGGCTTTGTCTATTTACAACAACTCAACAGCCCCTACTTCTATCTCTGGTACAACGACCATTACAGCAGGGGCTAGCACTACTTTGAGCGTGAATGGGGGCAATTTGGGTTTAGGCGCAGCATGGAAATGGTATAATGGCACTTGTGGAGGAAATTTAGTAGGGACAGGCGCAAGTATTTCAGTTACCCCAACTTCTACTACTACCTATTTTGTAAGAGCAGAAGGAAATTGTAATAATACAGGTTGCGTTTCTGTAACCGTTACCGCAAATGCGAATATAGGTCATTTCCCAGCCTGCACAAATTGTGGTTTTATCAATGCTTTTGTGAAAGAAAGTAAATCAGAATATAACTCCTTGACCAATCGTGTCTATGACAATGGGACAAATGTTCCAACCGAAATGGCTTTTTCATGGTATGAAGTAGAAAGGGCTTCAAGTTATGAGATATATTTTTCAGACAATAATAATGCAAAAATAGGGGGTCTGTCCTATATTTCTGCGCCCTCATTTGTATTAGCGAATAATGCTTTTGGTGTTAAAACTAAGATAGGAAATCGTTTTATTTATCAACTTGCAAATGGGAATTTATTACAACAAGGACAAACCTACAAGTATAAAATCATTGCAAAAAATGCTGGTGGAACGGTTATCGCTTGTAGCAATATAGAAACGGTTACTACGCATAGCAATATCAAAACAGGAACAAACTGCCCTTCTTCTAATATGGTGGGCAACCCTGCTAACTATGGACAAGTAACAGGCTCTTTTGACAATGTAGCCTCTTATCAAAATTCAGTTTCATCACCAAACTGGCTTCAACGATACCATGGATGCACAGACTACACCCGCCGTTTTGCTTTACAAGTGCATGGTTCTCATGTAGATCCTGTAAACGGCATTGGCGTTACGCAGATGGTACAGGCAAAACTTTGGGGCAATCAAATCAATAATCTCCCACAATTAGGCTATCAATCGTTTAACAATGGAGATGTAATGCCTCGCTCTGGCGATATCTTTTCGATGGGAGGAAATACAGGCTGGGGTTCACATGTAACGGTGATTCGCAGAAAAATTAATGGGGGATCAAATCTGGAAATCATTCAGCAAAATAGCTCTAATGCAATTGGTACAGGTTCTCAGTTAAATGGAAATACGGTAAGCAATTATGGATTTGATTATCTCAAAATTGTACGCCCTCGTCAAATGAATATTGTGGGTTTAACCCAAACGTTTTCGCAAGCAAATACGGTCAATTTCAATACAGGCTCTCCTTCTTTTTCTTGGGAACAGGTAAAAGATGCTTCTTATTCTATTCAAATAGACAAAGATAATGGCACTTGTTTTATGCCTTATCCGGGTTTTCCTATTACCAGAAATTCAGCAAATGTAAACCTTGCTAATTTGGGCATTAACCTAACTGCGGGTACTTATCGTATCAAAATCAAAGCACATACCGTTCAAAATAGAGGGGTAATTGTCGGATTTTCGCATTACTTTACCATTGGTAGTGGGGGTAATTTTCCTACTATTCCTCAAAATGGAAATTTACAGCCTTTCGTACAACCCATTGGTTCTATCGTAAATGGTGCGGAAGTTAGACTGCAATTAGACAGTGCTTGGGTAAATGTAGGTGCTACTCGCGCTTCTGGCATGACTCCTTTTGCCCTATCAACTGGGCAAGATTTGACGGGAGACTCTATTGCTGTGGAGGCAAGTGGCTATGAGAATATGGCAGCAGCATTAGATACAACAACCTTGCGCAAAGGGCTTTGTTTTGTCCCATTGTTCGAAAAAATGACTAACAATATTCGCAAAGCAAGTGTAACATGTATAACAGGGCATTTTGTTACCAACCCATGTGTGCAGATTTTGGTAAAAGGCGAAAACATAGCTTCTTTTAGATATGCCCTACCAGATACAGCTGCCCCCGATACCATCATTTGGCAAAACTTAAACTATCCCGCAGATTCACTCTTTGGTTTTACGGCACTTGATACGGGTTACAATGCAATCTGGATACAGGTTTTGGGAGTTTATGGAGATACCTTGAATCTAATGGCAAGTTTTGTGTGGCTACCCGATTCTATAGCTAATGCAAATATGCGCCCTATTACCATTACAGGTGGCACAGAGTTGATTGGGGCAAGACTTATGATAGAAGGCGAAGATTATGGAATCATCAATTCCTTGCCTATTCAGCTATCTATTCCCAACTATTTAACGGGAATTTCTATTCATAAATTGGGCTATAACAGTTTCATTACTTATTTAGATTCGTTTAGCAATACGGTAAACGCTACTTTGACCTTCCGTTCTATCTATGATATTTCAGCTACGAGCAACTTCACACAAGGAGTAGCAGCCTTTATGGGTTTTGCAACAAGCGTCAAATATGCAGGAACGGGTAGCATCTCTGTTCATCGTTATCCCAAAAATTTTGCTGGGGTTTATTTGCCACTTTCAGAGACCTTTGCGCTAACAAAAGGCAACCCAGCGGATAATACAACGGTAGATTTATCTGTTATTTTGGATACTTATTCCGATTTAACCAATATGGTGGTGCTAATTCAACGCACAGGTATGCCAGACCAAATAGTTTATCCTGCCCAATTTTCGCAAAACAATCTATTTTATGAAGCTAATTTCCAGCTATTAAAAGTGGGGCAATTACAAGGAAATGAGGAGGTAACGGTAGTATCTGCTCTAAGTTCGGCTTTACCTATCGAATTGATTTCCTTGAAGGCGGATTATTGGAAAGAAACGCAAACCTTAGTACATTGGCAAACACAACAAGATCAGGGAATTGCGGAGTTTGAGGTAGAACATGATGCTTTTAACACCAATCAATTTGAATACAGGGGTACTGTGATAGCAAAAGGCGGCTCAGATAAGCATCTTTATCAATGGATTGACGAGAAACCTGTTAATGGCATGAATTACTATCGCCTCAAAATGATAGATAGTGATGGTAAATATGAATACTCTCCAATTGTAAGTTTGCATTTTGAATCGCAATTCTATGCGAATATCTATCCCAATCCTGTAACAGAAAGTTTGAATATTGATGTCTCAGGAAGTATAGGAGAAAATATCCAGATAAGCATATATGCAGTAGATGGCAAATTGATACACAAGCAAAGCAAAGAATTGGCAAGTACTCATGAAAGTATTAAGATAAGTACGTTAGATTGGGCAAGTGGCATTTATTTTGTCAATATAAGTGGAAATAGTGGCAGAGTTTACAAAAAAGTGGTAAAAGAATAGTTGGACATTGGACAGTATCGTTCCCTCCGCAGGAGGTCTGCCATAGCATAAGGCAAAACAAAGTCCTGACTTCGCTTATCAAGATGAAGTCAGGACTTTAATGTTTTGTGTAGTTCTTTCACGCTTAAATATTCATATCCTTATTTTCTATTTCTGCACTAAGAGAGTCATTTCGTTTTGGTTTGGGGGCGCGAATAAGATGACTGTTAACGTGTTTTAGCTGTTTTAACACTTCCACACAATTGTCCACAATTTCCATAGAAGTTCTCTTAATGTATTCGCTCTTTTTAAATTGTAAAATATTTTTATCCATATCTTCAGCCACCCAACCACGACTCCAACCTAGAAAACTAAAGGGAGGAAAAGTAAAACCAAGGTCAGTAAAAAAGCACATCATTTGCCCGGCGACCTGCTGAATATTGTCTTGTCCGCCCGTGATGATGAAAGAAGCGATTTTATTTTTAACTAGTATTTTGTTATTGATCGTAATTTGATTTTGAACGCAATTTAACCGTTCTGCCATTTTATAATAGAGGGCAGAAGCATTTCCCCAACGAATAGGAGTAGAAACAATCACAATATCTGCCCACAAAATCATACTTTCATATACTGCTGTCATACCATCTTCTGGGTTCATTTCCGTAATGCTGCAAGGCCAAGTACAAGCATGGCTGTGTTGAGAATAATAACCTTCACAATTTCGAAATTCTAACTCTCTTAATTTCACCATTTTTGTATTAGCACCATGCTTTTCGGCTGCGTAGGCAAGCGATTTTTCTAAGGCATCTTCCGAAGTAGAAAATCTTGGTAAATTGGAGGATAAGTTTGTAGTGCTTATGCCTAAAATATTTAAACTGTTTTCTGAAGTTTGATATTTTAGTTTTATTAAATCTTCCAACAACGGATTATCATGATGCGCTCGATGGGCTTTCACAATGGGTTCTTCGCTCACTAATATAAAACCATTTTCGATTTTAATTTCGTATAAGGCTTGCCGGTCTGGATAGCCCGGAGCCGCAGCACCCGTTTCAATATTGTATTCCCAACCATGCCAAGGGCAGGTTACATACATGCCATCATATTTAGCGGCTACTTCCCCTAATCCTAAAGGACCTGCCTTGTGCAAACAAGCATTGCCAATTGCAGATATTTTTTCATTGTAATGAAAAAGGGCAATTTTCCTTTTCCCTATATTGACAACCTTCTGCGAATTATTGGGCAGTTCTTCGGTACTACAAACTTGAACAAAATTCATTTTTTAATCGTATGATGTGTCGTGTATTTATCTATTCAGTTTTTTCAATTTAGATGTAACTTTAAATTATTTAGTGCTATTTGGACAAATTTGGGGTTGGTAAACAAGGTTTTCTTTCTGTCACTCCAACTTTCCAATTCTTGTATAATATTTTCTTTCGTGTCTGCTTTCTTTTCCGAGATAATAAAATCTACTGTTGAAAGCAATTCTAAGCCAAATGATGAATAAAATCCTGCTAAAAACAATTTAGTTTTTTTTGCAATATTTTTGTAGTTTGCATTTTCTGGCTTATCTAAAAATTGGTTTACCTCCATCTCGGCATCAGCAATTAAATATAGTTCTTCAAAAGGTTTTTTGTCTTTTGAACTATATCCCATTATGTAACTTCCATTCAAATAATATAAAACATGTTTTACTTTAC
>JBJXHA010000780.1:0-8394 GCA_046160275.1 Bacteroidia bacterium
ATAAATAAGAAAAAAAAGAAATACTGTTTCATACTACAAAGGTCGGAAGGTCTTTTGAATACTTTTGTGCGAAAAGTTACAGAAATAAAATGTATTTGCAAAAAGAAGCTAAAAATTGGGTAGGTAATTTTATTTTTATTTAAATAGTTGATTATCAAATTTTTATTTTTTATAATGAGATTTTGAATACAGCATTTTTACCGAAAAATAATTTGTATATAGTGTTAGCCTACCTTATTTTTGTTTTTTATCTGTTCTCTTTTACATTTAACGCCTAAAATCGTATGAAAAAAATCTATGTATTACTTTTGACTTTTATTTTGTGGAATCAGGTTACTTGCTACGGGCAAACCTATGTAACAATTCCTGACGCGAATTTTCGTGCATATTTGCAAAGTATCATTCCAAATAGCTTTAATGGTACAGGGCAAATGGATATTACCTCTACGGGGGTAACAACTCGGACTTTACTATTTGCTAGTCGCTACAATATCCAAGATTTAACGGGGGTAGAATATTTTACTTCGTTGACGTATTTGTATTGTAGTAGCAACCAATTGACTAGTTTGCCTCTGCTTCCAACTAGTCTGACAAATTTGGAATGTAATAATAACCAGCTCATTAGCCTAGCAAACTTGCCCTTAAATATTACGCATTTGTACTGCAAAAACAATCAATTAAGTAATATTGCTAGTTTACCAGCTAATCTTTCCTATTTGGACTGCTCTAATAATCAACTTTCCTCCTTGCCAGTTGTGCCAAATACTACCGTTTCTTTGAATTGCTCAAATAATTTACTCACCACTTTGCCTAGTTTACCAAATGGATTATGGGGACTAGACTGCAGTAATAATTTGCTCACTAATCTGGGAAACCTCGCTCAAAATATAAGTTATTTGTCTTGCCATCATAATCAATTAGCGGGGTTAGGAATGCTCCCATCAGGGTTGACTTGGCTAGATTGTTCTTATAACACAAACATTGCTTCGCTACAATTTACTTCTATAAGCATTGAGAAACTAAATATTGGCTTTACAGGAATTACGAATTTTTTGTTTTTACAAAATAAAGCAAATCTAAAGAAACTGGATATTTCTGGCTTACAGTTAAACGCGCTGCCCTTGAGTAGTTTTCCTCTTAATTTAACTACCCTTAGTTGTGCTTATAACCAATTGATAGACCTGAACACCGTACCAACAACAATTGTCGGTTTGAATTGTAGCTATAATAACCTTACAAATATTGATTTAACGCCTTTTGTTTATATAAATGACTTGGACATGTCTGGCAACCCCCTTGCTACATTGCCTTCTTTTCCGAATACTCTACGTTATTTAACAGTAAAAGATTTGAACCTTACTTCATTAAATATACAAAATACAAACATTCGTTCTTTGGATTGTTCTCACAATCAAATTAATTTCTTGTCTCTACCAACAGGTCTTCCTCCTTTTGATTTAATTACCTTGAATTGCTCTTATAATTTTTTGACCACTATTCCTCCAAGTTATTACTTTAGATTAGATTGTTCCCATAATTTATTAACTTATTTGCCCAATGTACCTTATGCCATCCATCTCAATGCAAGTTATAATCAACTGAATACGCTTGCAGCATTAAGTGCTGACACAATTAACTTATCTAACAATCCCTTAAATTGTGTGCCTGAATTGCTAGATACGGTTTATCGCTTAGATATTTCCAATACTTTTATTACTTGTGTTCCTAGTTCTCCTTATATGTGGCAAAATACTATTATTCCTGCTAATACGCCTTTTTGTGCCACAGGAACAGGGCTATGTACCGCCGCGCAAATTCAAGGGAAGGTTTATTTAGATGATAATAACAACCAAATTCAAGATGCTGGAGAGGCGAATGTAGCAAATGTTTGGATGGAGGCAGATAATGCGCAGTTTGGTAAAACTTATAAATGCACTGATGCTGGGGGAAATTTTAGTATGCCTATTCTCCCTAATGCCAATAATTACAGCTTGCGACTGTTTGCGGGTTATTGGGCTGGTATTACTTCTATTCCCTTTTCTGTAACACCCTCTGCGTATAATATTACAGTTGCTAGCACGGGGCAAATCTTACCTAACAATAATTTTTCTTTATATTCAGCTCCGTTTGATGATTTGGAACTGTACGCTTTCCACAAAAATACAGCAAGACCGGGATTTGATTTACTTTTTAGGTTGTATGTTTACAATGATGGTACTACTACCCAAAACGCTACACTTTCTTTTACTTATGATGCGAACTATGCTTTTGTGTCAAGCTCCGTTACGCCAACCACGCAAATAGGCAATACATTAACGTATGATTTTCCTAATACGATTCCAGATTATGCGTCTAACTTTTTACCTATGACCTCTTGTTGGATGAATGTTCCTATTCGTATGGTAGAGATTGTGTTACATTTGCCAACAACAGTACCTTTAGGAACAATTTTATCCCATAATGCGAGTATTCAGCCCACAACAAATGATGTAACACCTGCCAATAATATTGCTAATTTTACGCAACTTGTTATAAACAGCTATGACCCAAACCAAAAGCTAGTAAATAAGGCAACCATTACTCCACAAGAAATTGCAGATAATCAAAAACTTGAGTATAAAATTGATTTTCAAAATACGGGAACTGATACAGCCTATACGGTGGTGATTACAGACACTTTAAGTGCGGCAGTAGAGCCTGCAAGTGTGGAAATTTTGGCGGCAAGCCATTATTTTAATATGGATTTGAGGGATAATCATATCTTAGTTTGGACTTTCCCAAACATTATGCTGCCTGATTCTAATATAGACGAACCGCGTAGTCATGGTTTTATTGCTTATAAAATTAAACCGAAAGCAAATTTAACTTTAGGTACACAAATTCAAAATACTGCGAATATTTATTTTGATTTTAATGAACCTATTGTCACAAATACGGCTATAACTACCGTAACTTCAATTTCGCATCTTTCTCAAATCAATTCTGCTAGGTTAAGTATATATCCTAATCCTAGTAAAACAAATTTGACGATAGAAATGAAAGAGGTTGATGCTAATCAATTGATCATAAAGCTTATAGAGGTAACGGGGAAAGTTATCTATGAAGAGAGGGTACAAGATATCGCCAATAGTTTTAAGAAAACGATTGAACTAGCAACTTACAACAGAGGGGTTTATCTTCTACAAATAGAAACAGATAAGGAAAAATTATTACAAAAAGTAGTTTTGGAGTAAATTTACAATACTTGATAGGTGATAAATTTGCCTTATCACCTATCAAGTTTCACCTATTTACCCGCATATTCCACAATCGCCTTGATTTCATCATCTGTTAAAAACTCGAAAGCTGTCATAGTTTGTTTGCCGTATTCATTGTAAACCGCTACAGCGCGTTTATCGCCTTCTGCGATCATTTTGGGCGCATTTCTGATAAAAGCAAGCAACCAAGCCTCATCATATTTGCTCCCAACACCTTTTAAGGCGGGTCCGATGAGGGCTGTTTCTACCTTATGGCAGGAAGTACAGTGCATTTTGAACAAAGCTTCTCCTTTATTCGATTTCGTTTTTTCATAATGTTCTTGACTATTTACAGGGTTTTCTGTGGCAGTTTGCACGACCTCTGTTTTAGGTGTGCTATTGCAAGCAAAGAAAAATAAACCTGCCAAAGAGGAGCAGACAAGAAGCTGAAAAGATATTTTCATACACGATGGAATTGTTAAAATGAAGCGGTAAAACTACAAAATTCTTGCTATTTTTCGTAACTTGCGCAAAATTTAGCATAAACACCCACGATGAAAAAAACGCACCTACTTCTTTTCTTTTTTTATTGTATCAGCTTAGGTTTTGTTTGGGCACAAGCCAAAAAAACGGAGCCAACAGAAGAAATTCATTTGGGAACGCCCTACCATGCCATCAAAAATCATTTGGACCACTTGCAACCTCGCAATTATCACCCTGCTATGGCGGCTAAGTCGCTTGTCAATGAGGGGCATAATAAGGAGGAAATGGAAAAATTGGCAATTCAATTATTGCAAATTTACAATGGCGAAGGTTTTTATGTGAAATGGCGTAAAGTGCCAATGGATTCTAATTTTGTGGATACCACGCAGCAGCCAAGCAAGGCAAGATATATTATTTATGACAAATACCCTGAAATTTATTTAGAAAAGAAAGGCAAAAAATGGTTGTATTCTGCGCGAAGTGTGCAGGCTATTCCCGAAATTCACCAAAAAGTATATCCTTTTGGGACTGCAAAATTATTGGAAAAAATGCCCAAGGGCGGTCAATCAAAATGGCTAGGAATGTATGTGTGGCAATACATTGCTTTGGCGGGTTTGCTTTTGTTTGCTTTTTTATTATTTAAACTGCTAGATGTTCTCCTTGCTTTTTTGATAAGAAAAATCTCCAACTTACAAACGCGCTGGCTTTCCTTCGATTTTATTCGTCCTGTAGCGCGCCCTTTGAGCTTGTTGATAGTCGTAACGATTCTAAAAATCACTTTACCCGTACTACAATTACCTATTTTATCGGGAAAAATTTTGATGATGTGTTTACGCGTAAGCGCACCTATTTTTGGGGTAATTACCGTTTATTATTTGGTGGACTTGTTAAGCGAATCGGCACGGCGTTTTGCCCAATCTACCGACACAACGCTCGACAATCAACTCATTCCTTTGATTCGAAAAGTGTTGAAAATGATAGTGATTGTAATGGGC
This sequence comes from Bacteroidia bacterium, assembly GCA_046160275.1. GTDB lineage: Bacteria > Bacteroidota > Bacteroidia > J057 > J057 > JBJXHA01. The sequence continues at coordinate 4,715 of JBJXHA010000780.1, forward strand.
ATCATTTTCACCTTACAAACCTTAGATGTAAACGTAACTGCCTTATTAGCAGGGGTTTCGATAGGAGGTTTGGCATTTGCCTTGGCTGCCCAAGATACAGTAAAAAATTTCTTAGGTTCTGTTACCATTTTAGTAGATGAACCTTTTCAAATTGGGGATTATATTGAGGCGGATAGCAAAAGCGGAACAGTTGAAGAAGTGGGCTTGCGTTCTACCCGCATCAGAACGGGCGATGGCAGCCTTATTTCTATTCCCAATTCCAAACTTGCGGATAGTTCCGTTTTAAACGGAGGTGCACGCCGTTTTCGCAAATTTCAACCCAAACTGCTCATTGATGCCCAAACACCGCTGCCTCAAATTCGTTCCTTTATCGCTGAATTACAAATATTTATAGATAAACACGAACTCACAAACGAAGAAAACAACCAAGTACATCTCCATAACCTTACAGGCAAAAACCTCGAAATTTCAGTCATTGCCCTCTTCGACTCTACCAAAGAAAAAGAAAGCCAAGTGCGCCAAAACATTCTCTCTGGCATTTTGGAATTGGCAGAAAAACATGGAGTGAAGTTTGTGGGAACAACGTAGGCGAGGAAATGCGATTTTTCCAAGCAGATTGTAAAAGTCCTTTTGAAAAACACGAGATTTCTCGCTAAAAATTTGCAATCCTAAAAAAAATAAGTAACTTTGCGCCCGCGCTGTTAGAAAAACAGCCAAAGAAAGGAGACTTTTTACTGAATGGCAAAAAACCGTAATCAAAGCGAGGAGTTAGAAGAAAGCAGAAACGCCTCGGACGAACGCATTGAGCGTGAATCGAATGATTTTTCATTCATTAGTGAAATTAAAGGAGCATCTGACGATGACGATGAGGACTGGTGGAAAGACGATGAAGAGTACACCGCTACCCAACGCAAAGAGTTAGAAGCCCTTTATAACAGCACCTTGAGAACATTTGAAGAAAATCAAATTATTTCAGGTACTGTCGTTAGCAAAACTGACAAAGAGATTTTGCTTAACATCGGGTTCAAATCAGAAGGGATTGTATCTGCTTCTGAGTTCCGTGACTTACCCAACCTAAAAGTGGGCGATTTAGTAGAAGTACTTATCGAAAGCACTGAAGGAAAAGACGGACAATTACAACTTTCTCGCAAACGTGCAAAACACATGCGTACGTGGGAACTTATCAATGGTGCGCTCGACAAAGAAGTTATCTTGGAAGGTACTGTATTGCGTCGCACAAAAGGTGGTTTTGTTGTTGATATTCAAGGAGTTGAGGCATTTTTGCCTGGTTCTCAAATTGACGTGAAACCTGTACGTGATTTCGATATTTTCGTAAATCGCGTGATGGAGTTCAAAGTAGTAAAAATCAATCATGCTTATGAAAACGTAGTAGTTTCTCATAAAATCTTGATTGAAGAAAAACTAGAAGAACAACGTCAAGAAATCTTGAAAAACCTAGAAAAAGGACAAGTATTGGAAGGCGTAGTGAAAAACATGACTCCTTTTGGTGTGTTCATTGACTTAGGTGGCGTAGATGGCTTGCTTCACATTACTGATATTTCATGGGGAAGAATTTCTCATCCACAAGAAGTATTGAAATTGGAAGACAAAGTAAACGTAGTAGTATTAGATTTTGATGAAGATAAAAAACGTATCAGCTTGGGTATGAAGCAATTGTATCCACACCCATGGGATACGTTAGGCGATGACCTCAAAGAGGGTGCTAAAGTGAAAGGTAGAGTTGTAACAGTTGCAGATTATGGCGTTTTCATTGAAATTAAACCTGGCGTTGAAGGGTTGATTCATACAAGCGAAATGTCTTGGTCGCAACACGTTAAAAACCCAACCGAATTGTTCAAACCTGGAGACGAACTCGAAGCTGTTGTACTTGTTATTGACCGCGAAGAGAAAAAAATGTCATTAGGCTTAAAACAATTGCGCCCAGATCCTTGGACTATCATTGTTGAAAAATACGCGGTAGCTACAAAGCACACTGGTACAGTTCGCAACATGACAAACTATGGCTTATTCGTTGAATTAGAGGAAGGTGTAGATGGCTTAGTTCATATTTCTGACCTCTCTTGGACGAAAAAATATCAACACCCTAGCGAATATACCAAAATTGATGACAAAATCGAAGTAGTAGTTTTGGCAATTGATGCTGATGGTCGCAAACTCTCTTTAGGTCATAAGCAATTGACAGAAGACGTTTGGGAAACTTTTGCAACGGTATTCACAATAGGCTCTGTTCAAAAAGGTAACATCAAGAAAATTGATGGCAAAGGTGCAGTAGTTGAACTTGAATATGGAGTAGAAGGTATTTGCTTGAGCAAAAACATGAAAGTGGCAGAAGGACAAGCTGAATTATCAGTGGATATGACTGCTGACTTCGAAGTAGTTGAGTTCAACAAAGATGCAAAACGTATTTTACTTTCTCACACAAGCACTTGGCTGAAAAGCGAAGATGACGAAAGACGTGCGAAAAAGTTAAAAACCGTAAAACCTAACACCGAAAGTAACCCACAAGCTGGCACTTTAGGTGACAACGAAGCACTTGCTAAGTTGAAAGAGGAAATGGAAAATGGTCAATAGTTGACAAATGATAGGTGAAAGTTATCACTTATCAAACGTAAACTATCACATAAAAAAACACCCTTCGATAAGTTTTACTTATTGAAGGGGTTTTTGTTTTGAGAAGAAATGAAACCTATTTGCCTATAAACGGGGCTGTCTAAAAAGTTCGGAACTCTTCGAAGAATTCCGAACTTTTTACGCAGAACATAATAAAAAAACATTCACAATGAATAATGTTTTTTGTGAATTAGCCTTTTTAGACAGTCTCTTGCAAAATGTTACTTCTTTTTCGCAGGAATCACAAAATCATAACTCGCAGGTAAGCACATTTCATCAGTACAAATTTGGTATTTAAGGGTACCTACAATGTCTTTTTTTGGGTTTTTGATGGTTACTTTTTGCGTAACTTCCATTTTACCCTCAAATTGTGCAATTTCAGCCTTAAAAATCTCATCATACATTTTCGAGTAACCGCCTTTCTCCTCAATATTTCCTGCCGTTACATCTGTGCCTTTGGCATACTGAATTTTGAGGGGAAGCACCGCTTTTGACGGTTGATTTGCGGCATAAATATGATACCCTTTTTGAATGTCGGCTGTGAATTTTAAGGTAACAACTGTTCCCTTTTTCCATTTTTTGGAACCCAACTCATGTGCTTCTGTCCATTTTGTTGTCTTATCCCCCGATTGCCCGAAGGCTACTAACTGCAGCAATACTGCAAGAATGAAAAATACATTTCTCATATTATAAAAGATTGAATAATAACAGTAAACAATTAACAGTAAACAATATTCTTGATTCTTGTTTAAGAGTTGATTATCAAGTTGATACATTTATGAAATTGCTGACTTGTTCTGTTTGCGTAAGTTAGTTATAACTTGGTTGCTTAATTTTTCGGTAGTCCTTCAAATGTAATGCTAACTAAAACCTGTAGCGGCTGCTTTAGCTGCCGCAGAAGCGCAAAAACGAAGTTTTTGCAAGTTATCGGGCAGCTAAAGCAGCCCGTACAGCATTACATTTTTACCTCTACCAATTTTTCTACTCAAAAATGATACTAAAAAAAGAAACAAGAAAAAGATAGCGGATAACTGTGTCAAACCATTTAC
>JBJXHA010000781.1:0-2961 GCA_046160275.1 Bacteroidia bacterium
AATGAAAGAAATCATTCGCCTGAATAAACACATTCTCCTCCCTACCCTCGAACAAAAGGATTCTCACCTTGTTATTTTAATTAAATACGAGGGATTTCACCTTAAAACGTATCAAGAATTGGAAAAAACAATGATTTGGCTGTTGAAACAGGTGATAAAGGAGGTGGGAAGTGGAGAATTGAAAATGAAGAATGGAGAAGGGACAAGTAAAAACAGGGAATGATATTCTTTCCCATAAAGTAGCACAAAACCAAAGCCTTATGAAATATATTTTTCTTACTATCATTCGCTTTTATCAAACGGCAATTTCCCCTTATCAGCCGCCTTCGTGTCGCTTTGTGCCGACTTGTTCGCAATATGCTGCCGAAGCGATTCAAAAATATGGCGCAATTAAGGGTGGTTATATGGCAATTAAACGCATTGCGCGTTGTCATCCTTGGGGAGGAAGCGGGTACGACCCTGTGGAGTGAGTGAATAGTGAATAGTGAATAGTGAATAGTGAAAAATATATGATAGTTGGATTAATGTTCTGTTACCTTTATTTTACTTAAAAAGCGCACTTTTCTACTATATATTCCTAAAAAAAATCAAAAAAAAGTATGTTTTACTAAAAAAAAGTGTTACTTTTTGCAGACATTTTTCCATGAATTACGTATAAAACCTTATTACCTTTGCAGTCGAATTGTAAACTTGACAATATCATTCATTAACATTTAATATTTTTAAAGCAATGGAAATCGTAGGAAAATTACACGTAAAATATGATGCACAGCAAGTTACAGCATCTTTCACAAAACGTGAGTTCGTATTAATGATTGCAGATAACCCACAATATCCGCAATATGTTGTATTTCAATTAACGCAAGAAAAATGCGGTTTTTTGGATTCATTTGTACCTGGAAGCGATGTAAAAGTGTTTTTTAACCTTAGAGGTCGTGAATGGAAATCTCCTCAAGGCGAAATCAAATATTTCAATACCTTAGAGGCTTGGAGCATTATGCCCGCAGTGGCAGCAGGCTCAACCACTGCAAATAACGCTGCACCGACTGTTCCGCAAGTAGATGTACCTAAAAGCGGAGTAGATGTTACGCAATTAGATGATAGTGATGACTTGCCATTCTAATAGTCGTCAGTAATACCCACAGAGCCTACTCATCTATTAATTGAGTAGGCTCTGTGATTTAAATTAATGCTTTATGCTCAAATGATATTGAACAAGGTTATCAATCGGGTCTTTGACTATGCTGCCGACTTTCACATTTCTTTCTGCACAAACCTCCATCAAAGGATCTTTGAAAAAGAAAGAAATAGAGCCCACAAAACTTGTAGTTTGGCTTTGATAATCGGGATAACGGCAAACAGTTGCCTCTAAAAAATCAGCAAAACAACGCTTTGTCATTGAATATACCTCTGGAACATGAAGCATTGCACCCGCATAACGCGCAAGCGAAGCCAAACGAACATTTGGTTTTTCTGCCTTAAAAGTAGAAAGTTTGATGTCGTTTATCGTCATTTTTTCATGTTCCTCCACATAATCTGTAACAATTCTTGGGAAATCGTGTTGCAATAAGCCTTTCAACAAAAATTTGCCGATGTTACAACCTGAGCCTTCATCGCCCACTAAATAGCCATGCCCGCCCAAATTCATGGTAATTTGATCTCCCTTAAACATGGCAGAATTAGAGCCCGTACCTAAGATACACACAATTCCCTCAGGTTGAAGGGTTGAGCGAACAGCCGCTAACATATCATGTTCTATGTTAATTCTAGCTTTAGGCAGCAGTTCTGATAACAAATCATAAATAATTTGGCGTTGAGATTGCTCTGCCAAACCTGCGCCATAAAAGGTTACTTCATCAAGATTTCCTGACCCTACATGATATATGACCTCCTGAATAGTTTCGCGCATCGTTTCTTTCGTCTGCACATTTGGATTAAAACCTGCCGAGCGAAAATCTTGTAAAATCTTGTCAGCCTTACACAAACGCCATTCTGTTTTGGTTGAGCCGCTTTCCGCGATAAGTTGCTTGTTCATTTACGTACTTGATTTTTGGCAAAGGTAAATAGAATTTTTAAAATAATAGATTTTCTTTGAAAGATAAAAACTTTGGCGAAAGTTAGGACTTCGCCAAAGTTTGCTATTTTGTCTATTATGTTGAAAAATTTATGCCAACAACACCTCTGGAATTTCCCTAAAACGATACAATTGATCACGCAACTTGGGTTCAAAACCTGCGTCTTGAATGACGCTTTGAATTTCACCTGAATTGAGGCGATAAGGCGCGCCTGCTGCGGAAACTACATTTTCTTCTATCATAATGGAACCTAAATCATTCGCGCCTCCATGAAGGCAAATTTGCGCTACTTTGGGTCCAACTGTAAGCCAAGAGGCTTGAATATTTTTGATATTGGGCAACATAATCCGCGACAAAGCAATCATACGCACATATTCATCAGCACTTACATTATTACGCACCCCTTTTACGCGGTTAAGCAAAGTGCCATCATCTTGATAAGGCCAAGGGATAAATGCCGAAAAACCCACTTCATTTTCAGGCTTCATCGCTTGCACTTCGCGGATTCTAACAAGGTGTTCAAAACGTTCTTCTATCGTTTCAATATGCCCGAACATCATAGTTGCGCTTGTTACTAAGCCTAACTTATGGGCTTCGTGCATCACATCTAGCCATTCTTGTCCCAAACATTTTCCATTCGAAATAATATGACGCACCCTATCATTCAAAATTTCTGCCCCCGCGCCCGGCATCGAGTCCATTCCTGCCGCCATTAATCTTTGCAGCACTTCTCGATAAGAAAGTTTTGACAACTCGGCAATATGCACAATTTCTGGCGGTCCGAGCGCGTGAAGGCGCAAAGAAGGAAACCATGTTTTGAGTTTACGAAAGGTTTCCTCGTAATATTCTACCCCTAATTTGGGATGATGTCCGCCTTGTAACAGCA
>JBJXHA010000782.1:0-6812 GCA_046160275.1 Bacteroidia bacterium
AATGTAATGCTAACTAAAACCTGTAGCGGCTGCTTTAGCTGCCGCAAAAGCGCAAAAACGAAGTTTTTGCAAGTTATCGGGCAGCTAAAGCAGCCCGTACAGCATTACATTTATGCCACTACCTAAATGAGAAACGAAAAATATAGTACAAAAATAAGCAGAATATAGGCAAAAAACAGGAAATGTAAGATAAGCCCTGAAATTCCTTTATTCTAACAAGCTTTGATAAGGCAGGTTTTTTTTCAAGGTTTCTAAGGTATAAAACACAATGGGACAAAGCGTGTAATTCTCAAGCATCGTTTTCATTCTGTATTTCATGTTAGCATAATGCAAATGCGGAAAATCAGCGCAAGCAAGTGGGCGAATTTCATAAATGCTGCATTTGTTTTCTTGCAAAAAATGACAAGGTTTTCCCACAAAAAAGTGAAGTCTTTTTTGTGGGTCAGTTTGCACATATTTCTTTTGAAAATCCACGATTTCCATTTGTTGAACTTCTGCAAAAGCCTGAATTTCAGTAATAGAAACTTCTGCTTCCAAATATTTGCAGCAATTTGCGCATTTTGTGCAATCTGTTTTAGCACTTACTTCTGCCGAAATTTCATGAATTAACTTATCAAAAACTTGATTTGCACAATGTTTTTTCACCCAAAGCCGAAATTCTTGATTTTCAATTGCTTTTTCTTTTGCAAGTGCTTGTAATTCAGTTAAGGAAAGGATTGGATACATACTTTTTTTATTATGTTCTACGCAAAAAGTTCGGAACTCTTCGAAGAGTTCCGAACCTTTTAGCCAACCTTATAAAATCACCATTTATAATAAATACTCGCATTAAAAGTAGGAGCTGCGGCAACTAAATTTCCCGAAAATGCGCCATAAGCACTTCCATTTACCCCCAATTTCTCCGTAATTCCGTAAGCAAGCTTTAATCCAAAAGCATTATAAGCCTGATTATTTACGTATAAAGAGGTTTCTCTTACGTTTCCTTCTATTACTTCTCCATTTAAAAAAGGGTTTTTATTGTTAAATACTGCGGCAATCCAAGCGCGTTTAAAAGGCGTGTATCCAAGTTCTATGTCTGCCATAAAATCCTCGCTATAACCCGAAGAACGGAGAGCAACTCCTAGATTTACAAAGCCATAAAACTTCTTTAACCCTTTGCCAATCATGATCGAAGGGGTAACCGACCACGCTCCGTATCCTGTTCTGATGCCTGCTTCGTTGTCGATACGATTCGAAGGACTTTCTACAATCACTTGCGCAGCCATGTTAAAATACTTATCCCAAAAACTGTATTTTCCTGCTACGGAAATGTTACCGAAACCATTTACCTTACCCGCAGGTAGTGGCGTAGGAGGAGGCGAACCCACTATTTCTGCTTGTTTTTCTGTGTTTAATGCTTTAAAAGGGAGGTTAGCAATGACGGTAAACTTATTGCTAATGCCATATTCCCCATAAAATTGATAGGTGTTATCAGTCACCCACCGATTGAGTTGGAGCTTGCCGAGTTGGTTATCATAAAAAATTGAAGAATAGCGGTTAAATGTAGCCCCTGCTTGTGCATAGCCATGCCCTTTGCCTGCAGCCCAAGGCCCTCCCGCTTGTGCTTGGAAAAACAAGCACAATAAAATCCCAAATACCCATTGTCTCATATTAATTGCTTTATTTAAAAAGTGAATGATTAGGACAAAAATACGAGAATTACAGTAAAAACAATGTCAACTAGCGGACATTTTTACAAAAAAAAGTGGGAAATAGCGTTTGACTATTTCCTGCACTTTATCAACTATCAATATCTTAGCCTTTTCGCTTCAACTCAAAAAAGCCTGCATCTTTCGGAAAATGAAGTTTCAAGGTCTGATTATCCATTTTTTCTACGCGGAAAATCGCTTCATTATTTTGGCTCTTTGCGGCATCTTTCATTTCTGGCGGCAAATTATCTGTATTCATTTGTAGCATAAGGTTATCGCCATCAAGTTCATACTTTCCTTTCAGTTGTATAATCATCATACCGATTGACATTTTTCCGTCTTCTTGAAATTCCATTTCGGGTTTCATGCCTTTCATCATATCCGAAAAAGACTTGAATTGCACTGCTACTGCCGATTCTTTTGCCTCATTATTGACTTCAATGTTTTCGATTGTCCAAGTACCAATGAGGTTATCGCTAGAAGCGCTACTTGCACCGCCTTGGCAGGCAGCCAAAAAAAGAACGAATGACATGAGGAGAAAGGATAAATTCTTCATTTTAAATAAGGTAAATTAAAAAATAAGTGAATGAGGTTTTTGTACGAGAGAATAAAATTATAGTTTCCTTTTTGCCAAAATATCTTGAATTTATTTGTTTAAAATTTTGTTAATCAATGTGTTAAAAATAAGATAATTAAAAAACTGCGTTACTTTGGTGCTTATTTTTTCCATTGAATAGCCAGATAAAGCCCTCAATTTTGTAACGGGTTTTATAAAGAGATTTCTACTTAAACACCCATATTTTTCACTTTTCACTAATAATTATTCACTACTTATGTTTGTCAAAACTTATGCAAGCGCGGTAAATGGGATTCATGCTACCTTGATTTCAATAGAAGTCGATATTGGCGGTGGCTTCGGATATTATATGGTGGGCTTGCCTGATGGAGCTGTTCGGGAAAGCAAAGAACGGATTTTTGTGGCATTTAAAAACAATGATTTGGAGATGCCACGCCGAAAAATTACGATAAATCTCACGCCCGCCGATTTGCGAAAAGAAGGAGCATCCTTTGATTTGGCGATTGCCATTGGGATTTTGGCGGCTTCTAAAGAAGTAGATGTCGATAAAGTGGGACAGTATTTGATTGTGGGCGAGCTTTCGCTTGATGGGACTTTGTTGCCTATCAAAGGAGCATTACCCATTGCCATTGAAGCGCGAAAACAAGGTTTTAAAGGCATTATTTTACCTAAAGCTAGCGCAGAAGAAGCGGCAATTGTAGATAATTTAGATACAATTCCTGTTGATAGTTTGAGAGAAGCAGTTGAATTTCTCAATGATAGGTATGAAATTGAACCCTTGGTAAAAGACACACGTAAACTATTTTTTGAGTCGCAAAGTCTATTTTCTTATGATTTTTCTGATGTAAAAGGGCAAGAAAATGTAAAACGAGCGATGGAAGTAGCGGCTGCGGGAGGGCATAATGTCATTATGATAGGTCCTCCTGGAGCGGGGAAAACCATGCTTGCCAAGCGAATGTCCACCATTTTGCCTCCTTTAACCTTGCATGAATCCTTAGAAACCACCAAAATTCATTCTGTCTCAGGGATTTTGCCGCCTAAAACAGCTTTGGTTGCGCATCGTCCTTTTCGTGCGCCACATCATACCATTAGCGATGTTGCCTTGGTAGGTGGTGGTGGTATTCCACAGCCAGGAGAAATTAGTTTGGCGCATAATGGCGTGTTATTTTTAGATGAATTGCCCGAATTTAAACGCGCTGTATTGGAGGTATTACGACAACCTTTAGAAGATAGAAAAATTACGGTTTCGAGGGCGAAGGTTACCGTAGATTATCCTGCCAATTTTATGTTAGTTGCCAGCATGAACCCCTGTCCCTGCGGTTATTTTAATCACCCCGACAAAAAATGTGAATGTAACCGTGGGCAGGTGCAAAAATATATGTCCAAAATTTCGGGTCCTTTGATGGATAGGATAGATATGCACATTGAAGTTACCCCTATTCCTTTTGAAGAATTGACTTCGCGGAAGGAAGGTGAAAAAAGTGAAAACATCAGAAGTCGTGTGATACACGCAAGGTTGCGGCAAATTGAGCGTTTTCAGCAATATGAGGGCATTTATTCGAATGCCATGATGCCCGCAAACTTGGTGAGAAAAATCTGCACTTACGATTCTGTTGCCGAAAACCTTCTCAAAATTGCCGTGCGAAAAATGGACTTATCCGCTCGCGCTTATGACCGTATTTTAAAAGTAGCAAGAACCATCGCTGACCTTGCCGACAAAGACGAAATAAAAGCCGAACACATTGCCGAAGCCATTCAATACCGTAGTTTGGACAGAGAAAGCTGGGGATTGGGTTAATATGCGATTTGAATATATTTGTATTTCATAAAAGGGGAATTTGATAGCTAGAAATAGGTAAATGAAAAAATAGTGTTAACTTTGCACCCTACTTAAAATATGGAAAAGATTAACTATATTCAATTAAAAACAACTGCACCTGCCGAGCAATGGGAACTCATTACGGCGGTGTTAGGGGAAGCAGGTTTTTCTACTTTTGAAGAAACAGCTACCGAACTGATTGCTTATATTCCTGAAAATGAATGGAATGAAGCCTTGTTGAAAGATACAATGGAAATGTATATGGGCAGTGAGGCGGCATTTACTTATGAAACCAATTGGGTGGCGGCAGTAAATTGGAATGAGGAATGGGAAAAAAATTATCCTAATCTTTATTTAGATACCTTTTGCCAAGTCTTACCTTCGTTTCGCGTTCCCACAGACGGTTTTACCCATACGATTATCATTGACCCCAAAATGTCATTTGGTACAGGACACCATGACACCACGCAATCGGTGATGCGATTGATGCAAGATATTGATTTTCAAGGAAAAATAGTCTTAGATATGGGTTGTGGTACGGGGATTTTGGGTATTTTGGCAAGCAAAATGGGTGCGAAAACGGTTATTGGTATTGACATTGACCCTTGGTGCTACGAAAATGGACAGGAAAACATTACGCTCAACCATATTACGAATATGGAAATGATTTGTGGGGTAGCAGAAAATATTCCTAATCAAACCTTTGACATCATTCTTGCCAATATCAACCGCAACATTCTCCTTGCCGATGGTGCTGCCTACGTTTCGCATCTTTCTCAAGACAAGGGAGTCCTTATTCTGAGTGGTTTTTATGACGAAGACGAGGCAGTCATCACCGAACATTATGAAGAATTGGGATTAACCGCAGGCAAAGCTCGCTATCAACAAAAGTGGATGGCGAAAGTGTTTCATTCATAAAACCTATTGAAATCAGTGAACAGTAAATAGTTTTCAGAAGTAAAGCCTTGATTATCAAATAAATACATTTTTGAGATAAGTAATTTATTTTGTTTACATTACTTATCAATTATCCATTTTTAATTATCAATTAATTAACCTATGCCAACTATCCAAGAAATTGCAAACGCATTGGCGCAACTCGCTCCGCCACCTATTGCCGAGTCTTATGACAACGTGGGTTTGCTTGTGGGCTATCCACAAGTGGAGGCTACAGGTGTTTTAATTAATTTAGATGTAACGGAGGAAGTTTTAGCAGAAGCTAAAGCCTTGGGAATCAATCTTATTGTTACGCATCATCCTATATGGTTTATGGCACGTAAAAAACTCAATGGGGAAGACTACGTCAGCCGAATTATTATGTCTGCCATTAAAAATGACATTGCCTTGTATGCGTGCCACACCAATTTAGATAATGTTCGTAATGGCGTAAATTTGAAAATCGCCGAAAAGTTAGGGCTTCAAAATATTCGTTTTTTGTCGGAAAAGGTAGTACAAAATGAAGTTTATGGTTCAGGCATGATAGGGGAGTGGGATACCGCATTATCAACGAATGAATTTCTAGCAAAAGTAAGTGAAACCTTTCATTGTCAAGGAATTAGATATAGCGGAAATACCAAGAAAGCCATTCAAAAAGTGGCAGTTTGCGGAGGGGCTGGTTCTTTTTTAATTTCGCAAGCCCTTCAAAAACAAGCAGATGCGCTCGTAACGGCTGATGTTACTTATCATAAGTTTTTTGATGCGGAAGATAAGTTACTTTTACTTGATATTGGGCATTATGAATCTGAACAATTCACTTCTGAATTAATTTTTGCATATCTTTCAGAAAAATTTACTAATTTTGCGCTTTATTTGTCGAAAGTACATACAAATCCAGTAAAGTACTTTTGTCCTTTGCCATAAATAGTTATTCATAAATCAAAATAATGGAACATAACATTACTGAGAACGCGGTTGCCGTAAAACTTCGTGCTTTGACACGCCTACAATTAATAGATACGAGTTTGGATAGAATCCATCGTTTAAGAGGAAGTTTGCCTGAAGAGGTGAGCGACTTAGAAGACGATTTGGAAGGTTTGGAAACTCGTCAAGAGCGTATCGACGCAGAAATTGAAAAATTGCAACAAGATATTGCACAACGCAAAACCAAAATTGATGAGTCACATAGTGCCATCAAAAAATACCAAGTGCAGCAAGAAAATGTTCGCAATAACCGTGAATATGAAGCACTTGAGAAAGAAGTTGAATACGCGAATCTGGAAATTCTAACTTCTGAAAAGAAAATTCGCCAATTTCAAGAGCAAATCGGTATGAAAAAAGACCAACTACATGATACACATCGCCAAATTGAGGACAAAAAACATGAGTTGGAAGAAAAACAAAAAGAGTTGAAGGTGATTGTGACGGAAACAGAACAAGAAGAAGACCAACTCCGTAAAGCAAGTGATAGTGTGGCACTTACGATTGAAGAACGCTTGTTGAGAGGCTATCGCAAAATTCGTAACAACATGACCAATGGCTTGGCTGTTGTAACCATTGACCGTGATGCTTGTGGTGGTTGTTTCTCAATCGTTCCTCCGCAAACGCTTATCGAATTAAAGCAAAGAACTCGCTTAATTCACTGCGAAAATTGCGGACGTTTGTTGGTTGATGTTACCTTCTTTGAAGAGGTAGGGATGGAAATCAATGCGCTAACAACACATTAAGTTGAAAATGTATAAGTGTATAAAAAAGAGGCTGCCCTTTTCGGACAGCCTCTTTTTAGTTTATT